>CAZIVY010000508.1:0-25719 GCA_964542505.1 uncultured Rhodospirillaceae bacterium | reverse complement strand
GCCGCGAGATGGTTGCAGACATGTCTGTCGGCGAAGTCGCGGAGAGGCGGCTGCCGGCGATAGACCCAAAACAGAATCTGTCCGCCGGGGCGAAGCAGCCGCGTCAGTTGGCCAAGCGAGCGCTCGACGCTGTCGGTGTGCATCAAGACGCCGGGGGTAAAGATGAAATCGAAGGTCGCGTCACCGAACGGCATGGCTTCGATCGGAACCTGAAGAAAAGCGGGCGGCAACCCTGCGTCGGTAAAATATTTTCGCGCGCGGTCGACGGCGACTGACACGTCAATTCCAACATAGCCCAGCCGCTTGAGATTGTGGCCGAAGAAGGCCATCGCCGACCACGCGGCGCCGCAACCGGCATCCAACACGGTCGCACCGGTGGGAAGCCGATCGGCGATCTTCGCCCGCATGCCGGGAAAGTTCTCCTCCATCCACTCGACCTGGAATTCGCGAGCGTGCGGTTCGTCGAAGTCGTATTCATGCCAGACATAACCAAAAACGTCTTGCGTCTGGGCCTGTGTCGCCGTGAGCAAGGATTCGGCGCGCAGCAAGCCATGCTTCGTGCGAAATTCGACGTCCCGAATGACGATTTCGCCATTCTCCGGCGGCAGTGGCACAGCCAATAATCGTTCGACCAGCGCGCGAGCATTTTGTTCGAGCGATGCCGGCATCGTCGCCAGTGATTCCGCAGTGTGTGACGCGGCCGTATTGGCCATGGAAGCCCACCCTTGGCTGTATTTCCTAGAATGGTTGCATTGTTACCGGGAACTTGAAGGATGTCACGTCCAAGATATCGCTAAAGACCGCGCTTGCCGGGCTCGGGCGCCCATTCCCCTACATCAAGCGATAGCGCTGGCCTGCCTTAGCGATGATGGCGTCCGGGCGCTGCTTAAGCCGGGCGCTGGCGCAGGCCGCCAGGTCGCGGGCGCGGAAGGCGCGCAGGATCGAATTGTCGAGCATGCCGATGGCAAGATGATCCGCCGCGGCGAGGCTGTCCTGGAACTGATAATAGTCGCGCGGCAGCAGCAGGTGGCGGCGCAACCGCACCGTCACTTCCTCAGCCGTGCGGCGCCGGCAGAAATAGGTTTCGGTCTCCGCCTTCGGCTTGAGATAGAGGTCCGGCGCGATCTTCTCCTCGACATGATGGAGCAGCGTGCAGCAGTCCATGCCGATGCCGAGCATGAGCACCCAGCCGTCATGCGCCACGAGCTGGCCGAACGGGCTGCGATCGGCGCAGGGCGTGTCGTCGAGATGATGGCCGCCCAAGATATCGGCCGCCGCCGGCCCCAGGCCGGCGACCGAATGGGTCGGGTGCAGAGAGCGATGGCTGGCGTAATGAGTGCGGAAATGCTCGGTCAAGGCGCCCGTATTGGACGGAGTCGCGAGCTCGTCGAACACCGGGCTGGCTGGATTGACATAGCGCCACGACATGGTCGGCAGCAGCAGCGTGCCCCGGGCCATGTGCGCGAGCAGCGCGTCCATGACCTCAATCAGGCGATAGCCGTCCTGCCCCAAGCGGCGGAGCGAGCTGTGCACCATGAGCGCGCCGTCACGCGGAATGCCAAGGCGCTCCAGCGTGCGTGCGACCAGGGCCGTCTTGCCGCCGGCCATGCCGCGCCCTACTTGCGGACCAGGAAATTGCCCAGCACTAGCGCATCCAACCCGCAGCCGTGGAAGGTCATCAGCGCGTCGCGCGGGGTCTCGACGATGGGCTGGCCCTTGAGGTTGAAGCTGGTGTTGAGGATGACCGGCATTCCGGTCCTCGCCTTGTAGCGGCGCAGAAGACGATAATACAGCTCGTTGTCGGAGCTGCGCACCGTCTGCAGCCTGGCGGTGCCGTCGACATGCACGACGGCGCCAATGCGCTCGGCCATTTCGGGCACGGCGTCCACGGTGATCGACATGCTCGGGAAGTCGGCGCCGCCGGTGCGGAAATAGAGCTCCGCGTCCTCGAGCAGGGCGGAAGGCGCAAAAGGCCGGAATTCCTCGCGGTACTTGATGCGCGCATTGACCCGATCGCGCATCTTGGCATCCCCGGCCGGCGCCAGGATCGAGCGGTTGCCGAGCGCGCGCGCGCCGGCTTCCGAGCGGCCCTGATGCCAACCGATGATCTTGCCCTCGGCCAGCAGCTCGGCGGCGGCCTCGGCCGGGTCATCGACCTCGGCGAAATGGCAACCATTACCCTCGAGCTCCTTGCGGATGCTGTCGGCGGAATAGCACGAGCCGAGATACGGATTGTGCATCTGCCAGGGCGTGTCGCCGCACAGCACCGCGCCGAGATAGGCGCAACCGGCGGCGAGCCCGCGGTCGGAAGCCACCGGCGAGACATAGATATGGTCGAACTTGGCCGACTGGAACAGCGCGCGATTGGCGGCGCAGTTGAGCGCGACCCCGCCCGCATAGCACAGGTTGCGCACGCCCGGCGCGCGCGCGCGCGGCGTCGACCAAGCTCATCAGGCAGGTTTCGAACTGCGCCTGGGTGCTGCGCGCGAGATCGCGATGGAAGTCGGTGATTGGTGCGCCCGACTGGCGGTTGGGCTGACCGAGCAACTGAAGCAGCCGCGGCGAATAGAGTGGCTCGAACGGCGACTTGGTCGGCGGCCTATCACGCACAAACGACCAATCGAAATCCCAACCCTCGGCGGTCGGGCGAATGACCGCGCTCAAGTCGATGGTCGGGCGACCATAGGGCGCCAGCCCCATCAGCTTGTACTCGTCGCCGTCGTTGAAGCCGAGATAGTGCGTCATCAGCGTATAGAAAATGCCGATGGAGCGCCGGGTCGGCAGTTCTTGCAGCAGCTTGATACCGCCGGCGCGCGTGCCGTGCCCGATCATGCCGCAGGCGCCGTCGCCTGAAGCGTCGAGCGCCAAGCAAATCGCCTCGTCCACGCCCGAGCCGTAGAAGGCGCAAGCGAGATGCGCCATCTGATGATGCACGCGCTCGAGCTTGGGCGCGCGGCCGAAATGGTGGCGCAGATAGTCGGCGATGCGCTCGCCGAAATCGTCGTAGGTGATGCCCGGCGTCACCACCAGGTCGATCTCGTCGAAGCTGACGCCGGCCGCGTCCAGGCAAGCCTTGATGGAATAGTACGGCAGATAGCCATAGGCCGACTTGATGCGGAGATAGCGCTCCTCCTCGCACAGCGCGACGATGCGGCCGTTGACGGCGAGCGCTACCGACGGCTCGTGCTGGTTGACGGTGACGCCGCCGTGAAAGCCGAGAACAATCATGTGGATCAAGGGTCCTAATGAGGCAACGAGCAACGCCGCTGGCTCTAGCGAGGCGTTCGCGACGGGTCACGGGAGCGCCAGCGGCTCGTACCACGGCCGCCAACGCGATGGCAAACCAGGCGCGTGTCACGTGTGTCTACCCTTATCATTTCAAATACCTGTCAGATCATGCCTGCCGGGCGGCTTGCCGAATCTCCGCCCATGTCATCATTGCATTGCCGGCGAGGATGAGGCCAAGGCCGAGAATGAGGCTATGGGTCAGCGGCTCGCCTAACACTGCGACGGCGCTCACCGTCGCCATCACTGGCACGCCCAGCAAGCCCAGCGACGTGGCAACGGCGGGCAGGGCGCGCGTCGCCTCGAACGTCGCCCACACGCCGAAGGCGGTACCGACGAGCGCGTTCCACGCCAGCGCCGCGATCAGGACGGGGGACCAGGCGGCCGGCTGACCGCTTTCCACCGCGAGCGCGGCGGGGACGAGCGCCGCCGCGGCCAAGGTGAGCTGCCAGGGCGCCAAAGCCAATGCAGAGCTTTGCCCGCGCCGCCGACGCACAATCAAGATCGAGATCGACCATGCCATCGCCGCGGCTAGCAATAGGGCATGGCTTGAAAGGGCGACGTGATTGGACCACTCCAGTGCGGCCGGATTAAACAGCACGGCGATACCAAGCGCGCCGAGCGCCAGAGCCGCCACCGCGGCGCGCGATAGACGTTCGCCCAGGAACAACGCCGCGCCCGGCACCACCCAAATCGGCATAGTAAAGGCGAGAATGGCGGAGCGGCCGGCGTCGACGTGGCGCAAACCGAGGAAAACGAGCAGGGTATACGCGGCGACCTGCAGGAGTCCGACGCTGGCCACGACCACCGCGTCATCGCGAGCCGGTAGTGCTAGCGTGCCCAGCAGCGCATTGAGCATGACCATCGCCACCGCCGCCCCCGCCACCGACCACGCCGCGAATGTAAAAGGTCCGATCTGCCCCAGCGCCGTCTTCAGCACCACCCAGTTGCCGCCGCCGATGATCGTGACGGCCACAAGCAAGACATAGGCGCGGGCTCGTCCCGCCCCGCCGACACGCGCGGTCGCCGCGGCGATCGCCTCAAACTCGGCCATAGTAACGCTCGACCTTGACGATCGCCGCGACGCAGTCGTCGACCTCCTGGTGGCCGTAATTCTCGTTGAGATAGAGGCCGAACGAGCGGTCGCGCACGCTGCGTGCCTCGGGCGTGGCGAAATCGTCGGCGAGATAGGGTTTCACCCACGGCCATTCGGCAACGACGTACTGGTAATGCGGGTTGAGGCCGATGCCTTCGGCCCGCACCGCCTCGGCGAACTCGGTCTTGGTGCAGACAATGCGATCGGGATCGATCAGGACCGGATAGACGAATGGCGAATCGTTCGGCGAATAACCATAAGGCCGGCAGAGCTTGGCTTTGTCGCGCAGCCGTCCGCTGAACTCGGCGACGAAGGCGAGCCGGCGCAGGATCGTGTCCGGCAGCCTCGCGAGTGACGCCAAGCCGATGGCGCAGGAGATCTCGTCGGTGTGCAGATTCAGCGCCGGGAACAGGAAGTTGTTCGGGTCGCGATCGTCGAAATCCTTTTTCCAGCTCGGCTTGCCGCGATCGGCATGCGCCAGTGCCTGGCGGAACAACTCGATGTCGCGGCTGAATACCAAGCCGCCGCTGGCGCCAGTGACATGCGCCTTGCGGTACATGGTCGAGAAGGCGGCGATGTCGCCGAAATTGCCGACGGGGCGCCCCTTGACGCGCGCGCCATGCGCCTGACTGCAATCCTCGATCACGCGAATGTTGCGCGCCCGCGCCGCTTCGGCGATACCCACGATGTCCGCCGGCTGCCCGAGTGCGTGCACGACGATAACCGCCCGCACGTTCGGCGTCACGCGCTCGACGAACTGATCTAGCCCCATGTTGAAACTGCCTGGGGCGCTGTCGGCCAGACGCGGCACCAGCCGGTTCAAGATGATCGCCGAGATCGTGCCGGGATCGGTGATCGGCGAGACCAGCACCTCGGCGCCCGGCGGCAGATTTAGGGCCGCCAGCGCAACATAGAGCGCCGCCGTGCCAGTGGCGACCGAATCGGCGTAGCCGCCGCCCATGAACCGCACGAAGGCGTCGGTGTAGAGTTTCTCGAACGGCCCCTGATAGCCCGGATCCGCGTTGTGTTCGCGGTAATAGGCGAATACCTCCTGCACCGAGCGCAATTCGGCCTCGCCGAGCGCGCGCCGCGCCGGCATGGGCGCGCTGCGCACCGGCAGGCCGCCGGTGATCGCCAGCGGAATCGCGCGGTTTGAACGAGCGGCGCCGGTCATGCGGCTTCGAGCCGGGCGACGATGCTCTCGCGGCTGAGCCCATGCGCCGCCAGGAGGTCGCCGTGCGCGCCGAAGACGTGGTGGAAGGCGTCGTCGAGGGCGAAGGCATCGACGCGGCAATTGGCGCGCCGGTCCCAGGCGATTTCCTTCACCCTGGGCCCCAGTCCGCCGAACGGCGCCATCTCCTCGATCACCACGACCCGGTCGTGCGCGGCAAGGGCCTGGGCCACGCCCTCGACATCGAGGGGCTTCAGCGTGTGCGCCGAAACCAGCGAGATCGAACGGCCTTGCTGAGCGAACCAGGCGCCAACCTCGCCGGCCAGTTTCAGTGTCGGGCCGTAGGACAGGATGCAGACGTCGCGACCGCGGCTCAAATAGCGCAGCTTGCCGAACTCCCAGGGCTCGGCCTCAGCGGTCAGCGCCGGCTCGCCGGCCTTGCCAAGCCTGAGATAAACCGGCCCGCGATCCTGGCGCGCGCACCACTGCGTCGCCTGGCGCGTCTCGTCCGGATCGCACGGCGCGATCACCGTCATGTTCGGCATGGCGCAGGCGATCGCCACGTCCTCCTGCGCATGGTGGGTGCCGCCTAGGGTGGAATAGGTGATCCCACCTCCGATGCCTACCACTGTGACCGGCAGATTCTGGTAGCACAGGTCGTCGCGCACGAACTCGAACGGGCGGTAGAGGGCAAAGGTGGCGATGGTATAGGCGAAGGGCCGCAAGCCCCTAAGCGCCATGCCCGCGCACATGCCGATCATGATCTGCTCGGCAACGCCGGTATTGACAAAACGCGCCGGATATTCGTCGCGGAATTTCTGGATCGAGCCGGCCGGCGAGATGTCGGCGACGACGATGCACAGCCGCGGATCCTGCCTTCCGGCCTGGAGGAAGGTATCGGCAAACATGTTCCTCAATCCGACACCTCGGCTAGTTCGGCCAGTGCTTGCTGGTATTCCCGCGGGTTGGGCGAGCGGTAATGCCAGATCGGCACGTTTTCCATGTAGGAGACGCCCCTGCCCTTGACGGTCTCGCCCACCATCAGAAAAGGCTGGACGCCGCCGCGGCCCTTGACCGCCGCGATCAACGCCTCGGCATCGTGGCCGTTGGCTTCCGCGACTTCCCAACCGAAAGCTCGCAGCTTATCGGCCACCGGATAGAAAGCGGGATGGCCGGTGCTCATGCGGTCGAGCCCGCCGAAATCGTTGAGGTCGAGAAATGCCACCAGATTGTCCAGCTTCAGGTTGGCCGCCATCATCAGCGCCTCCCAAGTGGATCCCTCTTGTAACTCGCCGTCGGACAAGACGACGAAGGTACAGCCATCCGTGCCCTTGATCTTTTCGGCATAGGCCATGCCGGCCGCAATGCCCATGCCGTGGCCAAGCGAGCCGGTCGAGGCCTCGATCCCGGGCACGCCATAGTCGGGATGCGCGCCGAGCCCGCCCCCGGGGCGGCAATAGGCGGCGAGATCGTCGGCACCGAGGATCCCCATATCCTCGAGAATGACGTACTGCGCTAGGCAGCCATGCCCCTTCGACATGAGAAAGCTGTCGCTGAACGCCCCGTTACCGCCGCGCCGCATCAGCCCGTGATAGACGACATCGACGATCTCGAGGCAGGAAAAGGCCGGGGCGACATGCAGCGCCGTCACTTGCTGCGAAATCTCGAGGATGCGCCGCCGATAGCCCAGGCAGCGCCGGCGCGCCGCAGCCGAATCGAAGCTATTGCGCCCGAGATCGATCGCCACGTTGGTCACTGCATCAGCTTCCATCTATGCCCTCAAGGTGTAACCGGTTGGCCAGTCCTTGAGAACCGGGAAATACTTGCGGCCCCAGGCGACCATCTCGGCCAGCCCCTCGTCCCATCCGATCTGCGGCTCCCAGCCGATATCCCGCTTGATTGCTGAGGAATCGAGCCAATAGCGCGCGTCCTGGCCCAGCCGGTCGCCGGCGACCGTGCAAAGCTGCTCGAAGGGCACGCCGAGCGCCTCGGCGGTCAGTTCGACGATGCGGCGGATCGACGTCGGTTCGGCCGGTCCGGCGTTGTAGATCTTGCCCAGCGGCGCTTTTTCCGCGACCAGGAGAATGGCGCGCGCCAGATCGCGGGCATGAATGTAGGATTTCTCCGCCCGGCCGCCGCCATGCAAGGGCAGTTTCTCGCCCTTGAGGCCGCAAATGATGGCCTTGGGAATGACCCGGTGCAAGAGCTGGCCGGGGCAATAGGCGTTCGAGGGCCGGATGACGTTCATCGGAAACTTGAGGAAGCGTTGCACCGACTCGAGGTAGAGGTCGAACGCCACCTTCGAGGCGGCATAAGGGCTCGACGGCTTGATCGGCTCGTCCTCGGCGGCCGCGTGATCGACCGAGCCGTACATCTCCGAGGTGCCGATCTGGATGAAACGCTCGAGATAGTCGCGCCGCATCAGCTCCTCGACCAGGCGGGCGAGCGCCATGGCATTGGTCTCGAAGAAGCGCCAGGAATGCTTCCACGACGCGGCCCCTTCGCCCTGGGCGGCGTAGTTGATGATGACCTGGGGCTTTTTCTCGTCGAGCAGTTCAAGCAGCAGATCGAGTTCGTAGGTGACGTGGCGCGCATGATACTCGTAGCGCTTATGGTGTTCGACGCCGAGCGAGAAAGGCTCCGGCCGCAGCGGGTTGCGGCCGATGCCGAGCACCAGCTTCGGATCGGCGTGTTCGAGTAGATAAAAGGCGGTGTGGATGCCGAATGAACCACCACCGCCGAGAATTGCATAGGTCTTCTGCATGCCTGCTCCCAGCGACTGCCCCCTGGTCGCCCGCGTCGCCCCAATGGCGCCTTATAACAGCCCGCGCAATCCCTGACTCACCCCCGCCCGGCGCTTCGCGCCGACCTCCCCCGTCGAGGGGGAGGTAAAATAACTTGGCGCCGCAACCCTTTGCCTCCCCACCTGCGGGGAAGGCCGCGAGCGAAGCGAGCGGGTGGGGGGTAAGTCATCCTCAATGCGCCTTGGTCTTACTCGACGATGGTCCAATAATAGTCGCCCGTATACCCGGCCGCGCGGAAAATCTGCTTCCAGCCGTCGGGATAATCGTGGGTATGGGCGGTGAGGACCCAGTCGAGGAATAGTTCCCGCTGCTTGGGCGTGAAGTAGCTGTCCACCTGGATATAGCCTTTGCCGGGGGCCAGCCGCTCGATCTCGCTGATGGCCTGGACGCATTCGGCGCGCTCCAGGTTGTGCACGGTATTGATCGATACCACCGCCGCGAAGCTCCGGTCCGGAAACGGGAGTTTCCTGGCATTGCCGAGGTGCAGCCGGCCGACCACTTCCGGCTCGCAGTGCATGAGCGCGTACTCGGAAATGTCGAGCCCGAAAGCCTCCATGCCGGGGCAGACCTTCATCAAGTCCTTGACCAAGAAACCTTTGCCGCAGCCAACGTCGAGAATGCGATCGCCGGCCTTCAGCCCGAAATGGGCGACGATATCCTCGGCGATCGGAATCCAGCGTCCGTCGTAGCGGTAACCCCCATAACCGTACTCGCGGGGGCCGTCGAAATATTCGAAGCCGTACTGGCGGGAGATGCGCACATGGTCGTCGGTCTTGGCGTGCGCGCGGTCCTGGACGTTCCGCTTGGACTGGGGATACCGGCGCAGCAGATTGACTTCCGCCATCATTCCCCCCTCTGGCATTCTCCCCGCATCCGCCCCAGCCCTTCCATCAAGGGGGTATAGCGGAAGCGGGGAAAGGCTTTCAAGCAGGCAGCGATATCGAAATGCCGGTGCAGCAAGTGCGGCCTGGGCCCCGGGCGCTTCTGGCTCCGCACCGGCGCCCGGCCGCCGAATTCGCGCGCCACCATTTGCGCGATGTCATGGAACGAAACGGCAACCCCGGTCGCCGCGTTCAGCGCGCCGATGCTCCGATGCGCGAGCATCAGCGCCGCCAGCGCCGCCACGTCGTCGATCAAGACATGATCGCGCCGTTCCTCGCCCTCGCCGAAGATCAAGATCGGCTCGCCTTTTTCCGCCTGGCGGCGAAAGCGGTTCGGTCCATAACCATTGTGTGGGTCTTTAGCGCCATAGATCAGCGTCGGGCGCAGCGCGGCGAAAGGCGCCAAACAGACCGAGCGCAGCATCATTTCGCGCGCCGCGTGCATCATGCCGTGCAGCGTGGACGGCGCCATGGCCGAGCGCTCCGTCACCGGATTGGCCTCGTCGGCGTAGACGGCGTCCGAGCCGATATAGAGCAGATGCGCGATGTCGCCTTCGGCCAGCGCGCCAGCCGCCGCCTCCACCATGCGCAGATTCCGCATCAGCATCGGCGCGGTCTTGACCGGCGCCTCGGCGGAGACGAAAACCACCGAGTCCCCAGGGCGCAGAAGCCCCTTCAACTTGCCGCCGGCTTCAGGTTGCAACAGGTCCAGTTCCTTGCGCGTCAGTGGCACGACCGGCACACCGTCGGCCTCGAGCCGCGCGGCAATGGCGCCCCCGACGAACCCCCCGGCGCCGATGACCACGGCTCGCCGGGGCTGGACCGGGCTCGCATGGCTGTGCTCAAGCAAGCGTGCTGCCCTGGCTGGCGCGGCGCGGCGGCGAGCCCAGGGTGAAATAGTCGAGGCCGGCGGCGCCGGCCGCGGCGCCGTCGAGAACGCCGTAGGGATCGATGATCGTCCGTCCCCGCATGGCGCGGGCGAGCGCCGCCGGATCGAGGCGCCGGAACGCCGGCCAGGGGGTCATAATGGCCAGGGCATCGGCGCCGGCCGCCACGTCCTCGGGCGAGGCGGCGGCGATGGCCCACGGGTGGACAGCGGCGGAAGCAGGCGCCACCGGGTCGAACACCCGCACGGCCCAAGGCTGGAGGTGCGCGATGAGAGCCAAAGCCGCGGAGTTCTTGGTCGAATCCGTATTCTCCTTGTAGGCCAGACCAAGAACGCCGATCACAGCGTCGGCCTGTCGCCCCAACACTTCGGCGTGCAGCAGACGCAGCACCCAGTCGCGCCGGTAGGCGCTGTTGCGGATAAAGGCGGCTATGACCCCGGCCTCGGTTCCGGTTGCCTCCGCCAGCCGCGATACTGTCGCCAGGTCGCGCTCCAGATTGCCTCCCGCCAGCCCCAGGCCAGGCGCCAGATAGGCGTGCTCGCCGATCCGCCGGTCCAGCTTCAAGGCGGGCACGACCTCACCCCAGTCGGCGCCCAGGCGCTCGGCCAAACCCGCCAGGGTGTTGGCGACGGAAACCTGGGCCACCAGACAGCAATTGATGGCGATCTTGCAAAGTTCGGCGCTTTCATAGCGCATGACCAGGACAGGGCAGTCGAAAGCGGCCAAGACCTCGCGGTAGGACTTTGGCAAGGGCGGCGCCGGATCGGCGGCGCCGACGATAATGCGCTCGGGCTTGAGCGCGCGCTCGACGGCGCGCCCGAAAACCAGCGTCTCCACCTGGTAGAACAGCCGGTCCGGGGCGAAATCCACCTGCCGGGTGAAACCGGGCGGCACTTGGCACAGCACGACGAACAGGGCGTCGGCGCGCAAGGCCGGCAAGGTCCAGGCCAGAAGCGCCCCGATGCGGTCAAGGTCGCTCTCGCCGCGGTCATCGGTGGGCACGTCGGCGGCCAAATAGACGACGTCGCAGCGGCCAAGCGCGCCGGCGTCATGGGCGAATGTCAGGCGCATGCCGTGCTCGCTCGCCAGTTCATTCAGACCAGGCTCGGAGACCGGATAGTCACCGCGGGCGATGGCTTGCACGCGCAATGGGTCGGGGTCGCCAGCGACGACCGCAAAACCCTTGGCGGCGGCGGCCACCGCCGACACCAGCCCGAGATGGGTCAAGCCCACGAATCCGACAACGGGACGGTTCATGCCGGGCGGAGTTCCAGCGCCTGCCGCGCCAGGCGGTTGAGGCAGGCGTTGATGCGGATGTCATTGTCTAGGTTGTCGCCACGGCCGACGGCGCACAGCTTCTTGAAATGGTCGTATTCCAGCGCCCAAGTAGGGTCAGGCTGGACCAGCGTGATCGCGTCCTCCGGCGGCCGCCCGCTGGGCAGCACGCGCGTGCGCCGGACGAAAACCGAGGGCCCCCATTTGCACAGGGATTCGATGTGGGCGCTCCCCTTCTCGCCATGGACGTCGGCGGTAAAGTGGTTGCGCCAGCTCAGCAACGAAATTTCCGCCACGACAGCCGGCTCGCCCGACGAACCAAAGGTCATGTGGTCGAAAGCGCGGTTCTCGAAGCGTTGCGCCGCCCAGACGTTCCAGCCCTCGTCCAGATCGTCGAACCAGAAAAGCATCGTGTCCAGGAGGTGCGAGCCCAGATCGGGCAAGACGCCCGCACCCCTGTCGCGCCAAAGGGAATCGCGCACGTCGCGCGCCGTGCCGTTGCCGTAAAAAAGCCGGACATGGTAGATGCGGCCAAGCGCGCCTGAGCGCAGCAGATCGCGCATGCGTACGAAATGCGGCTCGAAGCGGTGGTTGTACGCCGTGTAGCACACGACGCCGGCGCGGCGCACCTTGTCCGCCAATCGCGGCAGCGTGTCCTCGTCCTTGGCGAGCAGCGGCTTTTCCACCAGCGCGTGTTTGCCGTGGCCGACGAGGTAATCGAGGAGGGCGAGTTTGGACGCGTCCGGCACGCAGAGCAGAGCCCCGTCGTAGGACGCAAGCGGCACGTCTTCCAGACGGGGGTAATCGACGTCAGCGGCGATCGGATCGACGGTGGCCACGACGTCGGTTCCGGCCACGGCACGGCGCTTGCGCCCCTGCACCCCCAGCCCGGCGACGACGACCCTCATCGCGCGGCGGCGGCGGCCGGCACCGTGTAGTGGGCTTGTTGCTCCAGGGTGGCGAGCTTCCGGCGCACACCGTCGCGCGTCACCGGCACGTTGCCGTCCTGCTCGCACTCGACCGCGGCGGCGATGGATCCCAGCACGGCGGCGATCACCTCGTTTCCGGTGGCGGCAACCGCCAGCGTCGCGTAGGCCAGCAATGCGTCGCCCGAACCCACCGCGTCGACCACGCGCTCGGCAAAGCTGTCGACGACAAAGAACGCGCGTGGATCGTCGATGTTGGGCCGCTGGCGATAGGCCAACAGCCCACGCTCCCCGAGTTTGAGGATCAAGGTGCGGCATTCCGACTTCGTGAACAATTCGAAAGCGAGCGGGCGGATGGTCAAATCCTGGTCGCCGAGAGCGAAGCGCGCCTCGCGCTCGTTCGGGGTGATGAGATCGAAACCCTTGAAATCGAGGATGTTGCCCCAGCGGCTGGCGACCTGGCTGTCGGCCACGCGCAAGGCTCGCTCCGGAATCGCCACCGTCAGCGTGGGGATAGTGTGACGGTTGAATATGCCGTGGCGGAAGTCGCTGAACACGACGATGTCGCTCGGCACGTCACGCATGGCTTTGCACAGGTCCTCGATCGCGTGCTCGCCGATCGTGCGGTTGTCCAGCGTGTCAATCTTGAGCAGGCGATAGCCGTCGGCGATGACGGCATTCTTGTGCGTGGTCGGCCGCGTCCGATCGACGATCGGATGGCAGACAACGCCGGAGGCCCGCATGTCCTCGAGCACGAAGTCCTTCAGCGCATCGTCGCCGAGCACCGTGGAAAAGGTCACTTCGGCGCCGGCGGCGCGCAGATGCTTGGCGACGACGGCGGCGCCGCCGGAGAAATCGAGCCGCTCCTCGTAACGCACGCTAAGGGTCGGCGTCTTGCCGCCGCCGCCGATGGTCGTGCAACGGGTTTGCGAATCGACAATGGTGTCGCCCACCACGTGCACGCGCGTACTACCGAGCTTGTCCAGGGCCGCGCGCAAATCGCCGAAGGTCAAGCCCTCGGCGTCAAGCACCGCGAGCAGCTTGTCGGCGGCCAGGTTGGGCGGCGCGGATTCGAGCAACGCCGACGACGAATAGACGATATCGCCCGGCGTGAAGATGACCTCGCCGCCATAGCTTTCCAGCACCGCGATCTCTTCCTGCGTGCGCGGATGGACGCGGCCATTCACGTACTCGTAGCCCTTGGCGAAGTAGTCGGGCCGGATGAGCGCCAGGTTGCGCAAGGGGGTGGGATCGCGGTCGATGATGACGTAATCCACCATTTCCAGCGCCGCCAGATTCATCGCGCGCAGGTCCTCGGGCACGAAGGGCCGGAAATTGGCCTTGGTGATGTGCGCGTCGCAGGTCAGGCTGGCGACGACAATGTCGGCCTTTTGGCTGACGTAGATCAGGTGCCGCACATGTCCCGGATGCACCACGTCGAACGCGCCGTGGCACATGATCACTTTTTTGTCGCGCGGCCGCGGCCCGATTATCCGGCACAACTCCTCGACCGTTTTGATCTTGCGCAGATAATGTCCGTCAACCATGTGCCGATGCCCGCGCGTCCTGTCCCAGGAAATCGAACCACGTCTTGGTGGCGATGGCAATGGACGGGGCATCCCAAAGCGGGGCGTCGCGCCAATCCTCGATCGCCGCCAGCATCAGCCCGACGCCGTCCTCGAACTCGATCTTCGGCTGCCAGCCGAGGTGCCGCTTGATCTTGCCGATGTCGGCCCAGGTGCAGTCGGGCTCGCCAGGCCGCTTCGGGATGCGCACGACAGGCCCCCCCAGCAACTCGACCAGGCGATTGACCGATTGGGGGTTGCCGGCGCCAAGATTGTATATCTCGCCCGTGCGCGGGCTGGTCGCGGCCTGAAAGAAGGCCTCGGCCACGTCCGTCGCATAAAGGAAATCGCGCCGCTGCGTGCCGTCGCCGACGACGGTAAACGACTGGCCGGCAAGCTTTTGTCGGAGAAAGACCCCGAATACCGCGCCATAAGCCCCTGTGGTTCGCACCCGCGTACCGTAGGCATTGAAAATGCGAATGGCGACAGCGGGCAGCCGATACACCTGGTTCCAATGCATCACCGCCTGCTCGCCCAGATACTTGCTCAGGGCATAGGGGTATTGCGGCGCGATAGGATGATCCTCGCCCGTCGGTGTCGCGGCCAAGCCGTAGCATGACGAGGAAGCGGCATAGACGAACTTGGCCGCACCCGCCGCGCGGGCGCATTCGAGGACCCGGACCGTGCCCTGCACGTTGACCGACATATAATCGACGGGCCGCTCGATCGAAGGGACGATGTCGCCGATGGCGGCGAAGTGAAAGACGTAACGCGCGCCCTTGAACGCGGCGCCGCCGGGATCGAGGGTCAGGATGTCCTGGCGCACCAGGTCGAAATCGGGATTGGCCGCATGCTGGCGCAGATTGCTTTCCCGCCCGCCGCGGAAATCGTCGATGGCGCGAACGCGGAAGCTGCGGCCCAACAGCAGGTCCGCCATGTGGCTGCCGATGAATCCGGCGCCACCGGTGACGACGGCGAGGGGCCGCGAGCTCATGCCGCGTTTAGCGCCTTCATTCGCCGCACGTTGAAGTAGCGTTCGTCGGCCAGGCTGTTGGGCAGCCGGCCGTCGCGGAACGCGGCGCAGAGGTCGCGCACGGCGTCCTCGATCGAGAATCGGGGCTCGAAGCCGATGACCCGCCGGATCTTGCCGGAATTGATGTGGTAGGAGCGCGGATCGTTGCTCGGCGTGGTTTCGATCGCCACCCGGCCTTTTTCGGGAAATTCGGTGCTCACCACGTCGCGGACGATCTCGGCGATACGCATGATGGACAGGTTCTGGTAGCCGCAATTGAAGGTCTGCCCGGCGATTTTTTCGTCGGGCGCGTCCAGCAGCGCGTCATAGGCGCGCGCCATGTCCTTGATATGCAGATTGGGCCGCAACTGGGCCCCGCCGAACACCGTGATCTTGCCGTTGTTGATTGCCAGATTGGTCAGGATATTGACCGACAAGTCCAGGCGCATGCGCGGGCTGTAGCCGCAAACCGTGGCCGGACGGATGACCACGCCAACGAAGTCCGGCGACTGGTGGCGGAACAGAAGCGGCTCGCACATGCCCTTGAAGCGGTTGTAATGGGTCAACGGCACCAGGGGATGGTCCTCGGTCACATCGGGGGAATCGGAGACGCCATAGACCGAGCTCGACGAGCAATAAACGAAGCGCTTGACGCCCGCCGCCTTCGCCGCCCGCACCATGGGCTCGAAGCAGTCGTAATTGATGCCGCGGCTCAAGCCCTCGTCGAGCTCGAAACTGGGGTCATTGGAGATGCAGGCGAGATGCAGCACCGCGTCCACGCCCGCGAACGCCTTCGCCAGGCGGGGGGTATCGCGAATGTCGCCTTCGATCACCCGCAGATTGGGATGACCCTTGGGCAGGCCGCCGTCGCCAAAGTACATGATGTCGTAGACGGTGACCGCGTAGCCGCGGTCAAGCAGCGCCGGCACAAGGACGCCGCCGACATAGCCGGCGCCGCCGGTGACAAGGACGCGGCGCATGTCAGCGGGCCGAGACGACGCGCGCCGGACGCGGCGCGGCGGGCGTGGCGATGGTGTAGCCGACGGCCAAGGCGTCGCGGCGGAACATTTGCACGGTTTCCAGCGAGTATTCGTCCAGGTCTTTGCCCACCATGGGCAGCTTGGCCAGGATATCGTTGGTCACGGTGATGACCTGGCAGCCCACGGCGTCGGCCTGGAAGATGTTCAGCAGCTCGCGCGGGCTGGCCCACACCAACTCGGCCTTGGGGCGCGTCTTGAGCGCCGCGACGGACTCGGCCACCATCGGAAGCGGATCGACGCCGGTATCGGCGATGCGGCCGGCAAACAAGGAAACCAGCGCCGGCACCTTCAGGGAAAGGCAGCCGCACACATCGCGTACCTGGCGCACCGTGGCCAGGGCCGTGACGTTGAGGGCGATTCCCTCGTGCGCAAGTTCGCGGATCAAGTCGCCGGCGAATTCGCCGCGCGTGTTGCTCACCGGGATCTTGACAAAGACATTGGGGCCCCAGGAAGCGATGACGCGCGCCTGGGCGGCCATTTCCGGGAATTCGTCGGCGAACACCTCGAACGACACCGGCCGGTCGCGGATTTCCTTCAGCACTGAACGCGCAAAGCTTTCATAGTCGGTAACGCCGGCTTTGCGCATGAGCGACGGGTTGGTGGTAAAACCCTTGATCAGCGGATTGACGGCCAAGCGGACCATGCCGTCTAAATCCGCGCCGTCGGCGAAGATCTTGACCTTCAGCGCCGCAAGGCCACCGATTTTCCTGATTGGCGCCATTTTTCCCCCTCAGCCAGCGCGAGAATATGCCCTGCTGCTGCCGGCAACGACCCAACCCTCGCGTCCGCGTTAACGTGACGCGATTCGCTATAGCCCCGATCGATACGAATCGTATAGCAGCCCGCCCGGCGACCGGCAAGGATATCGTGCCAGCGGTCGCCCACCATGAAGCTCTTCTTCGGGTCGATTTTCAGGCGGCGCGCGGCGGCGCGCAGCATGCCGGCGCGGGGCTTGCGGCAGGCGCAGCCGGCGTCCTGGCGGTGGGGGCAAACCATTATGGCATCGACGGGAATCGTCTTCCTGAGGCGGGCATGCATGGCTTCGACGATGGCGGCGTCGACGAGGCCGTTGCCGATGTCGGGCTGGTTGGTCGCCACGACAATGATGAACCCGGCGGCGCGCAAACCGGCGATCGCCCGCGCCACGCCGGGCAGAAGCCGGAAGTCCGACAGCCGGCGCGGCGCATAGGGTTTCCCCGCGCGCACCAGGGCGCGGTTGATAACGCCGTCGCGATCGAGAAAGACCGCGGCGCGTCCCATGCTGGCCTAGCTGGAGTCCGTGGTGGCGGCCATTTGGCCTGAAGGCGCCATGTTGCTGTTTTGCTCGCCATAGTAGCGTATGCAGTCCGGCACGGTTCCCTCGGCGACGATGCAACCTCCCGACAACACGATGGCGCGGTTGCACATCGACGCGATCAGCGCGTCGGAGTGCGAGGCCAGCACCAGGATGTTGGCGCGTTCCACCAGCGCCTTCACGCGGCTCGCCGCGCGATCGGCGAAACGCGCGTCACCCGCGCCCAGGCCCTCGTCCAAAAGCAATATCTCCGGGTCGATAGCGGTGGCCATGGCGAAACCCAGACGCAACATCATGCCGGCCGAATAGGTGCGCACCGGCAGTGACAGATAGTCGCCGAGCTCGGCAAACCTTTCGATGTCCGCCGTCTTGACTGAAATTTCCTCATGCGACATCCCGAGATACAGGCCGCAGGTGACGATGTTCTCGTATCCCGTGTCGTCGAGATCGAGTCCTGGCGACATATTGAACAGAGGCGAAATCTTGCCCTCGATCTCGACCCGGCCCGACGTGGGTTCGTACACCCCTGCCAACACCCGCAGAAGGGTCGTCTTCCCGGCCCCGTTGTGCCCGATCATGCCCAGGCGATCGCCCCGCCGCAACTCAAGCGAGATGCCATCGAGCGCGCGCACGACCACGCGCTCGTTGTGGCGGCCCTCGCGGCGAATCACGCCGCCGGAAGCGCGCTGGAACAGCGCCTTGCGGAAACTGCGCTGCGAGCCGTAGATCGGGAAGTCGACGATGACCTGGTCGAGAATGATCGAGCTCATGCGGCGGCGGCTCAAATCCAATACGGGATGCGCTGGCGAAAGCGGGCGAAAAGCACGATCATCAGCGACCAGCCGAGGACTGTCGCGCCGACGACCATGAACCAGCTCCATAGCCCCGGTGCGCGCCCAAGCAGCGGCGAACGCACAAGGTCGATGTAGTGAAACAGGATATTCCAATCCACCAAGATCGCGGCACGGCCGCTGATTTGATCTGGCGCCCAGAAGATCGGGGTGACAAACATGGAAATTTGCAAGATGCTGGTCACGACCTGCTGAATATCGCGGAAGCGCGTGCACAAAAGGCCAAGCACGGTGCAAATCCAAAAAGCGTTCAAGCACACCAGGAACAGGCCCGGGACAGCCAGGAGCGTGGCGGCGTTGACCGGTACGCCAAGTATCACGGCAATGACGACGAAGATGACCAGATTGTGCGCGAGCGTTATGACGTTGCGCCAGATCAGCGACAGAGTCAGCAGAGTGTACGGAAAGCGGAATTGGGTGATCAGGCCCTGGGCGGCCGTGTAGACGGCGCAACCTTCGCTGACCATGGCGGAGAAAAACACCCATACGATCATGCCGGACGCCAGGAATGGCAGGTAGTTGCGAATGTCCTGTTTCCACAATTGAGTCCAAACGACGCCGAGAGCGAAGATGAATAGGCCGAGGCTCAGCGTCGTCCAGAACGGCCCGATCACCGTGCGCCTATAGCGCCGGCGCACGTCCAGCCACCCGGTGCGGCCCCACAGCCGCCAGTCACGGGCGCCATCGATAATGTCATTAAAAGCAACAGTGTAACGTGGCGTCACGCGTCCGAACTCGCTCTGCTCGTTGGGTTCCTGGGCTCTCGGTAGCATTTCGTCGCCGCCCAGGCAAACGCCGGCTTGACGCACCGCATGAGAGTCGGTGTTCGACCGTCGCTTGTGCGGTGACTCACTTGCGCCCACTGCTACAATACAATGACCAACGAATCGCTCGGTGCCTTCGGTCATGAATTCAGTGCCGCACAATGATGCTTCCGCCGAGGAAATCGCGCGTGGCGAGCGTTTTGCCTTCGGCGCCAACTGGCGGTCATTCGTGCGCTACATCGACGACCGCCGGGTGGCTGAGGCCGAGCGCTCCATCGAGGAGCGCTTCGGGTCGGGCCGTCTCGCCGGCAGGACGTTCTTGGACGCCGGCTGCGGCAGCGGCCTGTTCAGCCTGGCGGCCCGCCGCCTAGGAGCAATGGTCGTCGGTTTCGATTACGACCCGGAATCGGCGGCGGCGGCGCGCTCGCTGCTCGATCGCTTCCGCCCCAGCGACCCCGATTGGCGGATCGTGTCGGGATCGGCGCTCGACGCGAATTTCATGGCGGAGCTCGGTCAGTTCGACCTCGTTTATTGCTGGGGCGTCCTCCATCACACCGGCGACCTATGGGCCGGTGTGAGCCAGATTCTGCGGGCGGTGCGGCCTGGCGGGCTGATTTGTCTCGCCATCTACAACGACCAGGGTTGGTTCAGCCGCTACTGGACAGCGGTGAAGCGGCTGTATAACCGGCGCCCCTGGCTGCGATGGCCGCTGCTGTTGGCGCACGCGCCTTATTTCGTCGGCCTCAGGGCCGTGGTCATTTGGCTGCGCGGGCGAAGCCGCGGCGCGGCGCGCGGCATGTCGCTGTGGCACGATCTGGTCGATTGGCTGGGCGGCTGGCCGTTCGAAGTCGCTCGGCCCGAAAGCGTGGTCGCGTTCGCCCGCGCCCGCGGCTTTTCCCCGGTGCAGGTCGTCACCGTGGGCCGCCGCAACGGCTGCAGTGAATTCGTCCTTCGGCGCGACGCGTGAATTCCTATTTGGAGTCGTTGCGCGGCGCCGAGTTGAATGCCGCGCTGGCCGCGGCCGAGGGTCGTAGCGGGATGATCCTGGAAATCGGCGCCGCCGACGGCTTCCTCGCCAGCCAGCTCGCGGCGCGCTTCGGCGCGGTGGAGGCGGTGGATATCGAGCCGGCGACCGAGCTGCGCCATCCCGTACGGCGGTACGACGGCGTTCATTTGCCGTTTGCCGACGCGGCTTTCGACCTGGTGTTCTCGTCCCACGTCATGGAGCATGTGCGCCATTTCGACGAACTGCAGGTGGAAATAAGGCGGGTGCTGAAGCCGGATGGCCTTGCCGTCCACGTCGTGCCGACCGCGACGTGGCGGCTGTGGACATCCCTCGCCCATTACCCGGCGTTGATCGCCTTCGCCTTTGGCCGCAAGGTTGGCGGAGCAAGCGCCAAGCAGCTGCGCCAAAGACCGGTTAGGCAGATCGTACAAAGGATTATTGCCGCCAGGCGGCACGGCGAATCCGGCACCATGCTGAGCGAGTTGTGGACCTTCCGCCAAGCCGCCTGGCGCGCGCGTTTCCGGGCCGCCGGCTGGCATGTGCTCGGCGCCCATTCCTCGCGACTTTTCTATACCGGTTACATGCTGTTCGGATCGCGCCTGCCCTTGTCGGCACGCAACCGCATTGCCCGGCTATTTGGAAGTTCGAGCGTGGTGGTGTTGCTCGCGCCTTTGCGCTAACGGCGAACGGCGAGTTCGGTGTAAAGGCGTTCATAGCTTTCGACGATGCGGGGCAAGGCGCAGGTATCGACGATGCGCTGCCGGCCGGCGCGGCCGAGCGAGGCTCGGGCCGCCGGCCCAGCGTCGATCAGGTCGAGCAGCGCGGTGGCGAGCGCGGCGGGATCGCTCGGCGGCACGATACGCCCGCTATCCCCGACGATGGCGGCGGCATCGCCCACGTCGGTGGTCACGCAGGGCACGCCGCAAGCCAGCGCCTCGCCCAACACGTTAGGAAAACCCTCGCCGAAGGCGGAACTCAGGCACAGGACATCGAATCCCGGCATCAGCGCCGCCACATCGTCGCGTTCGCCCAGCGCATGGACCCTGCCCTCAAGACCCAAGCTTCGTGCCCGCGGAATAAGGGTTTCGGTTCCGGCGCCGACGAGTACGACATGCACCATTGGGCGTTGCGACGCCAGTTGCGCGGCCGCCTCCAGGAACCCGGCATGGTCCTTCATAGGATCGACGCGGGCGACATGGCCGACGACCGCCGCATCCCGGTCGATATTCAACGTCGCGCGCAGGCGCGCCGGTGCCGCAAGGTCGGGGCGGAATTTTTCGATGTCGAAACCGTTCGGCACCAGCGCCCAGCGCCGCGGACGGTAGCCGAGGGATTCGTGCAGGCCCAACCCAGCCTGGCTGTTAACCACGACCGCCACGGGAAAGCGCGACAGGCGGGCAAGGCTGCGGACGACCAGCCGCGTCAGGCGACTGTAGCGCGTAAAATCCATGTTCGAGCAGCGCACGTTCCAGACCACCGGCGGCCGTCCGGCAAGGCCGCTTGCCAGAAGGCCCAGCAGGTCGGCGTGATACATCCAGGTTTGGATCACGTCCGGTTTGATCGTGCGCAACAGCTTGACCAGCCGCCCAAGCCCGCGCGGATCGATCACGCCGCGCCGCATGCCAAGGGCGTGCACCTCAACGCGAGCGGCGCGGATGCCCGGTCCCAGCGCGCCTTCGCCGGTCAGCGAGATCACCACGCTCCGGAAATGCGCCGCATCGAGGCGCGTCACCAACTGCGCCAAATTGGCCTCGGCGCCTCCGCGCCCCAGTCCAGTGATGATATGAACGACGTGGATCAATGGGGGATGCCGGATTGCTTGCGCAGCCAAGCGTATGCTGCCTCGGCGGCGATCTCGTGGCCACGCTGGTTCCAATGGTAGTCGCTGGCAAATTCGAAGCGCTCGCGCCGCGCCGCCCAATCGGCGGCGAAGCGCGGGTGCAGGTCGATCAAGGGTATGCCGTGCCGTGCCGCTGCCTCGGCGGCAATGGCGTTGAGCGCGAGTACAGCGCCGCCCGCGCCGCCGGCATAGATCGCATTCCGATCACCGTCGATCAGCAGCAGCAGCCTTATGCCGCGTTGGCGCGTGGTCGCGGCCAGCCGGGCGAAGATATGATCGGTGGCGGCGACGACTGCCGGTCGCTCGCTCGCCAGCGCTTCGGTATTACCGGCGAATTGCGGCGGCGCCGGCAGAAAGATGTAGCGGCTCAATAGCTGGCGATAACGGAAGTAGCGGTTAGTGGCGGTGAAACGCAGCGCGTCCCACCAGGGTGGCTCATACGACGCGGGCGGGATCTCGGCCTCGACGCGACCGTCGACAATTCTCAGCCTCATGAAGCTGGAAGTGACGCGGCTGGCGCCGCGGCGGAAGGATTCGTCGAAATCGTTGTGTATCAGCACCACGACCACCAGATCCGGCGCATAACGCGCCACCTCGCGCTCGAACATCCATAAATACTGACTGAGCGGCGCGCCCATGATGCCGAAGCGGAAAACCTCGGCGCGCTCGGCGCCAAGCAAACCTTCCAGCCGCTCAGCAAGGCTTTCGGAGTGCGCCACCTGCAACGCCTCGACGAAAGAATCGCCGATGATGGCGATGCGCTCGACGCCCTGCCGCTTCGTTCGCTCGTAATCGCCCTGGCCGGAGTTCCACCCCTGCCGGTTGATGGCATAGGGCGAGGCGATCTCATCCTTGATCCGCCAGATGCCGGCCTGGTTTGGCGCATAGCGGATCACGTCGTCGATCATGGCATGGTGCGGCACGTCGCTCGGCACCAGGAGAAACCGAAAAACGATCAGCTCGCAGGCCAGTGTGACGACCGTCAGGCTTGCCGCGACCATGGCAAGATGGACGAACCAGTTCCGCGGCATCAGTCGAGCGCGAAAGCGACGCGGTAATCGCGTTTCAGCGCCGGGTCCTGCCCCGCCTTGTCGAGGAAGCAATTCCCCGCCGCCAGCACGTCGAGTTCGGTGCCCATGAAGCAGCGGAAGGCGTCCTCCGGCGTGCAAACGATCGGCTCGCCGCGCACGTTGAAGCTGGTGTTGACCAGCACCGGGCACCCGGTCAGCGCCTTGAAGCGGCCGAGAAGCGCGTGGTAGCGCGGATTGGTCTCCTCGTGCACCGTCTGGACGCGCGCCGAGTAATCGACATGGGTCACCGCGGGAATGGTCGAGCGCGGCACGTTGAGCTTGTCGATGCCGAACCGCGACCGTTCCTCCGCCGACATCTCCCGGCGGTGGCGCTGGTCGACATCCGCCACCAGCAGCATATAGGGGCTGTCGGCATCGAGTTCGAACCAGTCGCGCACGTCCGCGCGCATCACCGAGGGCGCGAAAGGACGGAAGCTCTCGCGGTACTTGACCTTCAGATTGAGCGTCTTCTGCATGGTTGGGCTGCGCGGATCGGCCAGGATCGAACGCGCCCCCAGCGCGCGCGGACCGAATTCCATGCGGCCCTGGAACCAGCCCACCGCCTTGCCGGCGGCGAGCGCCTCGGCGGTGCGCTCGATCAACCCGGCCTCCGGCAGCGTGGTATATCGCGCGCCGGTAGAGTCAAAGCGCCGCTCGATCTCGTCGTCCGGAAATCTCGGGCCGAGAAAGGAGCCTTGCATGGCATCGCAGTTGCCGTTCGCCGCACGCGGCCCGTTCTTGTAGAGATAATGTGCGGCCAACGCCGCCCCCAGCGAACCGCCGGCATCGCCTGCCGCCGGTTGCACCCAGATGTTGTCGAATTTGCCGTCGCGCAATACCTTGCCATTGGCGACGCAATTGAGCGCCACTCCGCCGGCGAGACAAAGATTACGCGCGCCGGTTTCGGCGGCAAGACCACGGGTAAGGCGCAGCACCACCTCCTCGGTCACCGCCTGGATCGAGGCGGCGAGGTCCATGTGGCGCTGGGTCAACAACCCGTCTGGCTGGCGCGGCGGGCCGCCGAACAGCGCATCGAAGCGCGCGTTGGTCATGCGCAGCCCGGTGCAATAGTCGAAATAGTCCTGATTGAGGCGGAAGCTGCCGTCCGGCTTGACATCGAGCAGGTGCTCGAAAATCAGCGACGCGTATTTCGGCTCGCCATAGGGCGCCAACCCCATCAGCTTGTATTCCCCGGAATTGACCTTGAAGCCGGTGTAGTAGGTGAAGGCCGAATAGAGCAGGCCGAGGCTGTGGGGGAAGTGGATCTCCTTCAGCATTTCCAGCCGGTTGCCGGCGCCCACTGCGGCGCTGGTCGTCGCCCATTCGCCGACCCCGTCCATGGTGAGGACGGCCGCCTCGGCGAACGGCGACGGAAAGAAGGCCGAGGCCGCATGCGCCTGGTGGTGCTCGGTGAACAGCAGCCGGTCTTCCCAGTCGTAATCGGGCGCAAAGCGGCGCAATTCCTCGGCCAAGAGCCGCTTCTGGAACAGCTTTTCCTTCAGCCAGAGCGGGATGGCCATGCGGAAGGAGGCGAAGCCGCGCGGCGCGAAGGCGACATAGGTTTCGAGCAGGCGCTCGAACTTGAGGAACGGTTTGTCGTAAAAGGCGACATGGTCGATTTCGTCCAGCGTCGCCCCGGCTTCGCCCAGGCAATAGGCGATGGCCTGGCGCGGAAAGCGGCTGTCGTGCTTGCGCCGCGAGAAGCGTTCCTCCTGTGCCGCGGCGACGATGCGGCCGTCCTCCACCAGGGCGGCGGCGCTGTCGTGATAGAAGGCGGAGATGCCGAGAATGCGCAACCGTGCGCCTAGAATAGCGTGTAGATGAACGGCGCCACCGCCGAGCCCTGGCTGAGCATGATCAGGCCGCCGAACAGGAACATGGTAATGAAGATCGGCAGCAGCCAGTATTTCTTGCGCACGCGCATGAACAGCCAGAGTTCCTTGAGCAGCGGCAGCATGGTTCAGAACTGCCGCGTCATCGTCTCGGGCGTGGGGCCGGGAGGCGTACGCCTGATCCAATAGGTCGTGGCGTTGGGATCGCGTTTCAAGCGCAGCGGATCCTTGCCGGCAAGGCGCATGACCAGCCCGGTCGGCGCGACCACGGCGAAGAACAACAAGCCCATGATCAGCGGACTGACCACGGCGTGGAGCGCCAGTCCGAGCTTCGTCCACAGCCCATTGAAAGGCTTGAGCGCCCGCGGATAGGCAAGTGCCAGCGCCAGGAAGGCCGTGGAGACGCCGAGCCACCAGTAGGCGG
Source organism: uncultured Rhodospirillaceae bacterium (assembly GCA_964542505.1). Lineage (GTDB taxonomy): Bacteria > Pseudomonadota > Alphaproteobacteria > Ferrovibrionales > Ferrovibrionaceae > CAZIVY01. The sequence continues at coordinate 696 of CAZIVY010000508.1, read as the reverse complement.
ACGGACCGCCGCCGTAAAGAACCACCCCGCCGATGATCGCCAGCGCCACCGCCATGACCAAGCCGAAGGCGCGATCCGACGAGGTCTTGACCTCGTCCGCGCGGTCGAACCGTTCGTGCAGGTTGTCACTTCCCGCCATGAATGCTCCGTCACTAGCCAATTGATTGCGTATAGCGAACCCTGCCGGTCCCGGCAATGCGGCTTACCGACCTGCCGCCCGGCGCCATTCGCCGCCACGGTTTTGTTGACACAGTGTTGACACGGCGCAGGGAAAGCCGTTCTCGCTTCTCACGGAAAAAACTAAGGTTTTGTATTTGCGGAGTTATTTTGGTGGGCGCAGCAGGACTCGAACCTGCGACCCGCTGATTAAGAGTCAGCTGCTCTACCAACTGAGCTATGCGCCCCACCCGGCCACCGGCCAACCAGCCACGCCCGCGCACAGGGACTTGTGGGGGACGTCAAGCCTTCGAGCCGCCACTTCTAACGGATCGGCGCGCCGGGTGCAATCATGCGCCCGCGGCGCGGGGCAATCGAGCCGCGGCGGTTCGCAGGGCGGGTCCAGGTCAGAAAAAGCCGATGGCGGAATGGCGCGGAACTTCCACGTCACGGTGGATGTAGACGCTCATCAGCAGGCCGAAGCCCACCAGCAGCGTCATCATCGCCGTGCCGCCATAGGACACCAGCGGCAAAGGCACG
>CAZIVY010000507.1:0-3412 GCA_964542505.1 uncultured Rhodospirillaceae bacterium | reverse complement strand
TTGTCGATGCCGGCGTAGCCCGACGCCAGCGAGCGCTTGACGAACAGCACCGTCCTCGCCTTGTCCACGTCGAGGATCGGCATGCCGAAGATCGGGCTTTTGGCGTCGTCGCGCGCCGCCGGGTTGGTGACGTCGTTGGCGCCGATGACGAAGGCCACGTCGGCGCCGGTGAAATCGGGGTTGATTTCCTCCAGCTCGAATACCTCGTCGTAGGGCACGTTGGCTTCCGCCAGCAGCACGTTCATGTGCCCCGGCATGCGCCCGGCCACCGGGTGGATGGCGTACTTGACCTCGACCCCCTCGGCCTTCAGCTTGTCCGCCATCTCACGCAGTGCATGTTGGGCTTGCGCCACCGCCATGCCGTAACCCGGCACGACGATGACCTTGCCGGCGTTTTTCAAGATGAAGGCGGCGTCGTCGGCGGAGCCGGCCTTGTGCGGGCGCTCCGCGCCGCCGCCGGCGCTGGCGGCGGCCGCGTCGCCGCCGAAGCCGCCGAGGATGACGTTGATCAGCGAGCGGTTCATCCCCTTGCACATGATGTAGCTGAGGATGGCGCCTGACGAACCCACCAGCGCCCCGGTGATGATCAGCGCCGTGTTTTCCAGCGTGAAGCCGATGCCCGCCGCCGCCCAGCCGGAATAACTGTTGAGCATGGAGATCACCACCGGCATGTCGGCGCCGCCGATGGGGATGATGACCAGGAAGCCGATGAGGAACGCCAGCGCCGTCATCGCCCAGAACCAGGTGGGCGTGGCGTCGAGCGAGAAGGCGACCACCAGCCCGACGATGCCGAGCCCGATCAGCAGGTTGATCTGGTGCTGGCCGGGAAAGGTCACCGGATTGCCGGAAACCAGCGCCTGCAGCTTGGCGAAGGCGACCACCGACCCGGAAAAGGTTATCGCGCCGATGACCACCCCGATCGACATTTCGATGCGGCTGGCGAGCTTGATCTGGCCCGCGGCGTCCATGATGCCGTAGGCGCCGGGGTTGTAGAACGCCGCCGCCGCCACCAGCACCGCCGCCAAGCCCACCAGCGAATGGAACGCGGCCACCAATTGCGGCATCGCCGTCATTTCGATGCGGCGCGCGATGACGGCGCCGGCGCCGCCCCCCGCCGCCAACGCCAGGACGATCCAGCCGAAGGCCCCGGCCGGGAACGCCGCCAGCGTGGTGAGCACGGCGATGCCCATGCCCACCATGCCGAAGATGTTGCCCTGGCGCGAGGTTTCGGGATTGGACAGCCCGCGCAGCGCCAGGATGAAAAGGACCGAGCTGACCAGATAGGCGATCCCCGCCGCGTTGCCGGTCATGCTGGCCCCCGCTTCTTCTCTTTCTTGCGGTACATGCCCAGCATGCGCTGGGTGACCAGGAAGCCGCCGAAGATGTTGACCGCGGCCAAGGCGATGGCGGCGATGCCGAAAACCTGCGACAGCGCCGCGCCCGCCGCCCCGGCGGCGATCAGGGCCCCGACGATGATGACGCTGGAAATGGCGTTGGTCACCGACATCAACGGCGTGTGCAGCGCCGGCGTCACGCTCCACACCACGTAATAGCCGACGAAGATCGCCAGCACGAAAATCGCCAGGCGAAAGACGAAGGGATCGACCGCCGCCGCTTCCATGCCTAATTTCCCTTCGCTGGCGTTTCGGGGGCTTGCAGCGCCGGATGCACCACCTTGCCGTCGCGGGTCAGGAGCGTGCCCTTGATGATCTCGTCCTCCCAGTCGATCTTCAGCCCCTTCGACGTCTTGTCGATAAGCGGGGTGATGAAGTTGAGCAGGTTGCGCGAATAGAGCGCCGAGGCGTCCACCGCCAGGCGTCCGGGAACGTTGATATAGCCGACGATGCGCACGCCATGCGCTTCCACCACTTCGCCCGGACGCGAAAGGGCGCAATTGCCCCCCGCTTCCACCGCCAGGTCGACGATCACCGACCCGGGCTTCATCGAGCGCAGCATGTCCTCGCTCACCAGCTTCGGCGCCGGGCGGCCGGGGATCAGCGCCGTGGTGATGACGATGTCCTGCTTCTTCACCGTTTCGGCCACCAGCGCCGCCTGCTTCGCCTTGTAGGCCGCCGACATTTCCTTGGCGTAGCCGCCGGACGTTTCCGCCTGCTTGGTTTCCTCGTCCTCGACCATGACGAACTTGGCCCCCAGGCTCTCCACCTGCTCGCGTGTCGCCGGGCGAACGTCGGTGGCCGACACCACCGCCCCCAAGCGCCGCGCGGTGGCGATGGCCTGCAAGCCGGCGACGCCCACCCCCATGATGAAGACGCGCGCCGGCGCCACTGTCCCCGCCGCCGTCATCATCATCGGGAAGGCGCGGTCGAAGTGCTGGGCGGCGTCCAGCACCGCCTTGTAACCCGCCAGATTCGCCTGCGAGGAGAGGACGTCCATCGATTGCGCCCGGCTGATGCGCGGCAGCAGTTCCAGCGCGAAGGCCGTGATCCCCTGCGCCGCCCAGGCGGCCACCGCCTCGCGGTTTTGCAGCGGCGCCAGCATACCGATGAGCAGCGCGCCCCGGCGCATTGCCGCCGTCTCGTCCACGCCGCCCGCGCCCGCGCCCCCCTCTCCCGCGCTTAGGGGGCGTTGAACCTTGAAGATGGCGTCGGCGTCCTTGCAGGCGGCGGCGGCATCCGGCGCCACGCGCGCCCCGGCTTCCGCATAAAGCCGGTCGGCGAAGTGGGCGCCCTGGCCGGCGCCGGTTTCCACCGTCACCTCCTGGCCAAGCGCCACCAGCTTCTTCACCGAATCCGGCGTGGCGGCGACCCGGCGCTCATGCGCCCGGCGTTCCTTGAGGACGGCGATTTTCATGTGTGATGCGCGGCGGCCGCGCGGTCCTGTTTTTCTAGACCAGGAAGAACGCCATCACGACCAGGATGACGACGACGACCGACAGGCCGGCCACCATCATCCGGCTGAAGGCGCCCCACATCTGCTGCGCCTGGCTGATGTCCATGCCGCCCGCGCGCTTCTCGGTTGACGCCATGCTGATCCCCGAAAGTGGTGGCCGCCCGCGCCCGCGTCGCGGGCCGAATCGGAGGCCGGAGAAAAAGTGGCGCGCACTATAACAAAAGGCGTAGCCGGAGCAAGCACGCGATTGACGCGCGCGGTGATAAGGTCGCTCCCGGTCATCGCCAACGGGGAGCCCTAGTATCATGCCTGACTTTCGCAAACTTGCCGGAACAGCCGTTGTGCTGGGCGCGCTCTGCCTTGCCGGCCCCGCCGCCCGCGCCGCCAACGAAGACATCGTCGCCCGCCACATGGTGGGCGAGGCGCTGCTGGCGGCGCACTTCGTCGCCGCCGCCGAAAAAGCCGGCATGAGCGCGGCCGAGATCAACGCCATCCTGAAGAGCGTCGCGCAACAATCCGCCATCCAGGAATTCTGGATCACCGATCCGGCGGGCCGCGCCTA
>CAZIVY010000506.1:0-2595 GCA_964542505.1 uncultured Rhodospirillaceae bacterium | reverse complement strand
GCGAATTTCAGAATCAAAGGGACACTAGCAACGTATTGATTACTAGTGTCGTTCAGGTTCCGAAATTTGCCCCGAGTCCGATATCGGTAATCTGGCAAACTTCGGAACCACGACACTAGTATCCGCCGAACCATAAGGTAGAAGCGCCATGACGCCAATCGCACGCGGGCGGAACGAGAATTTTCTTGAGGTCGAGGTCTGGCGCGGCGAGGTGGTGGAAAGCCGGCACTCCGTCGCCGCCGTCGCGGTGGACGCCGATGGCGGCGTTGTGGGGCGCTGGGGCGCGGGCGACATGGCGGTCTTTCCGCGCTCGGCGGTCAAGGCCATGCAGGCTTTGCCCTTGATCGAAAGCGGCGCCGCCGAGCGCTACCGGGTTACCGACGAGGAACTGGCGCTTGCCGTCGCCTCCCACAGTGGCGAGGCGCGGCATGTGGCGGTGGCGGGGGCCTGGCTCAAGCGGCTGGCTTTAAGCGAAACGGACCTCGCCTGCGGCGGTCATTGGCCCTTTCACGACGACAGCGCCCGCGCCCTCGCCGCCCGGCACGAAACGCCTACGGCGCTGCACAACAATTGCTCGGGCAAACACATCGGCATGCTGGCGACGGCCAGCCATCGAGGCGAGCCTGTCGCCGGCTATGAACGGCCCGATCATCCGGTGCAGCGCCGCGCCGTGGCGGCGCTGGCCGATCTGGCGCAATGCGACCTTGCGCGCGCGCCGGCGGCGACCGACGGATGCGGAATTCCCACGCTGGCGATGCCGCTGGCGGCTCTTGCCCGCGCCGGCGCCCGCTTTTCCCGGCCCGACCGCCTGGAACCGGAACGGGCCAGCGCCTGCCGGCGCGTGGCGGCGGCCATGGCCGCGCATCCATTCATGGTGGCGGGGAGCGGGTGCCTTTGCACGCAAGTCATTGCCGCCGCCAAAGGCCGCGTGCTGGTGAAAACCGGGGCCGAGGGGGTCTATCTGGCCATGGTCCCGGATCTGGGCTTGGGCCTTGCGTTGAAGGCGCTCGACGGCGCCAAGCGGGCGTCGGAAGTGGCGCTTCTGGCGCTTCTCGATGGCTTGGGGGCCATGGACGGCGAGCTGCGCCAGGCCATGGCCGCATGGGCCGCGCCGCCGGTGTTGAGCCGGCGCGGCGCGATCGTCGGGCGGATCGCCGTCCGCGGGCAAGATTGACCAAGCCGGGCGCGGGCGATAACCAGTAGCCGGGGATGAGGGAGGGACCAAAGCGTGCGCGCGGTGCTGTGCCGGGCCTTCGGGCCGCCTGAATCGCTGGCGATCGACGAAGCGCCGCGGCCGGAGCCGGGGCCAGGCCAAGTGCGCATCGCGGTGCACGCCGCCGGCCTCAATTTCGCCGATACGCTGATGGTGGGCGGCACCTACCAGGTCAAGCCGCCCTTCCCCTTCGCGCCCGGACTGGAATGCGCCGGCACGGTCGCCGAAGCGGGGTCCGGGGCGCGGCGCTTCCAGCCTGGCGACCGGGTCATGGCGGTCACCTCATGGGGGGCGATGGCGGAAGAAGCGGCCGCCGACGAGAGCCTGGCGTTCCGCATCCCCGACCGCATGTCCTTCGCCGAGGCGGCGGCATTTCCGGTCGCCTATGGCACCGTCGCCCACGCGCTGTTGGACCGTGGCCGCCTGCAACCGGGCGAGTCGCTGGTGGTGCACGGCGCGGGGGGCGGCGTGGGCCTGGCGGCGGTGGAGATAGGCGCCCTGCTCGGCGCCCGCGTCATCGCCACCGCCGGCGGCGAGGACAAGCTGAAACTCGCGCGCGAACATGGCGCGCTGCACGGCGTCAACTACGCCACGGAAAGCATCCGCGACCGGGTCAAGGAACTGACCGAGGGCCGGGGCGCGGACGTGATTTTCGACGCCGTGGGCGGGGACGCCTTCGATCAATCGTTGCGCGCCATCGCCTGGGACGGGCGGCTGCTGGTGGTGGGGTTCGCCAGCGGGCGCATCCCGTCGGCGCCGGCGAACCTGATCCTGGTCAAGGGGATTTCCGTCGTCGGCGTGCATTGGGGCGATTTCGCCCGGCGCGATCCGGCGCGCAACCGGGCCCATTTCGAGCGCATGTTCGACTGGTACCGCGCCGGCAAACTCAAGCCGCATGTGTCGGCGGCATTTCCCATGGACCAGGCGGCGGCGGCCATGAACGCCATGCTGTCGCGGCGCACCACCGGCAAGGTGGTGGTAACCGTGCGGCCGGATTGATGGCGGTGGCCGCCAAAGCCGCCGGCGAGGGCGCTGTCCGCGCCCAGTACGAAGCTTTTCCCTACCCGCCGCGCGACCCCGCCGACGAGAGCAAGCGGCTGGTGGTCGGTTCGCCCAGCCATTGGCGCGAAATCGACCACTACTGCTTTGGCGGCGGGCGCGATTGGCGGGCGCCCTTCCGCGCGCTCGTTGCCGGCGGCGGCACCGGCGACGGCCTCATCATGCTGGCCCAGCAATTGAAGGACGCGGGCACGCCGGCGGAAATCGTCTATCTCGATCTGTCGGCGGCGTCGCGCGCCATCGCCGAGGCGCGGGCCCGGCAACGCGGGCTGACGTCCATCCGCTTCCACACCGGCAGCCTGTTGGAGGCGGCGGCGCTGGCG
>CAZIVY010000505.1:0-1635 GCA_964542505.1 uncultured Rhodospirillaceae bacterium | reverse complement strand
CGTGTCCAGGCCCACCGCGGCGAGGGCGAAGCCCAGCATCATCGCCGCCACCACCTTGGCCGGCGGCTCCTTGCTCATGCCGACGAAACTGCAAAAGGTGAGCAACTGCACGGCGAAAAATTCCGGCGGGCCGAACTTGAGTGCGAAACGGGCGACCAGGGGCGCGAGGAAGGTGATGACGACGACGGCGACAAACGCGCCGACGAAGGACGAGGTGAAGGCGGCGGTGAGCGCCTCGCCGGCGCGCCCTTGCTGCGCCATGGGATAGCCGTCGAAGGTGGTCGCCACCGACCAGGGCTCGCCCGGGATGTTGAAGAGGATCGAGGTGATGGCGCCGCCGAACAACGCGCCCCAATAAATGCACGACAGCATGATGATCGCCGACACGGGCGGCATGGCGAAAGTCAGCGGCAGCAGGATGGCGACGCCATTGGCCCCGCCCAGGCCCGGCAGCACGCCGATAAGCACGCCGAGGGTGATGCCGATCATCATGTAAACCAGGTTGATCGGGGTGATGACCACACCGAATCCCTGGATGAGCGAGGCGAGCGCTTCCATCTCAATAGCCCAGCCAGGACTCGAGCGGCCCCTTGGGGAGCGCGACGAGGAACCAGATTTCGAACATCAGGAACAGGAAAAAGGGCACCAGCACGCTCACCGGTGCCAGCTTCCACAACGGATAGCCGCCGAGCCAGAACATGAACGCCCCGATGTAGAGAGCCGAGGCGACGTAAATGCCGATATAGCCGACGACGAAAATGAAGATGGCGGCGGGAATCAGGACTTGCAGGACGGACTTGAACTGCGCGCGCTTGACGAAAATGGCTTGACCCTGGCCGCCGCCGGCGAAAACGGTGGCGGCGAGGGTGTAGGCGCTGGCGGCCATGAGGAACAGGCCGATGTAGAAGGGGAAATAGCCGGCGCGGGGTCCGTCGCTGCCCCACGTGGCGCCGACGCGCCAACTGTCGGCGACGACCACGGCGCCCACGGCCAGAAGCAGCGCCGCCACCGCCGCGTCCATGACGCGGTGGGTCACGAGGCCCTGGCTTTCAGGTTCCCGCATGACGGGCCTTCCGGCGTCGGCGCCTTCGGGCATCACAAGCTCCGCGACAAACAACCAAGGGGCGGCAGGAAAGAAACGGCCCCGCGTGACGTGGCGGCGCCGCGCTTTCGGTTCACTTGGCCAGGAAATCGGCCTTCTGCATCAATTCCTTGTGCCGGGCCTCGGTCTTGGTCAGCCACTCGACGAAGGGAGCGCCGGTCATGAAAGTCTGGTTGAAGGCGCCCTGCTCCATGAAGTCCTTCCATTTGGGGGTCTCGCGCACCTTCTGCAGCAGCGCGACATAGAAATCGACCTCGTCCTTCTTGACGCCCGGGGCCATGAAAATGCCGCGCAACATCAGATAGTCGATGTTGAGGCCCTGTTCGGCGCAGGGCGGAATGTCGTTCCATGACATGTCGGCGGTCATCTTCTCCTTGAAGGCGATGCGCTGGGTGTCGAAGACGCAGAGCGGCTTGAGCGCGCCGGCGCGCCATTGCGACACCGCCTCGATGGGGTTGTTGACGGTGGAATTCACGTGCTTGCCCACCAACTGCACCGCCACGTCGCCGCCGCCGCCGAAGGGCACGTAAATG
>CAZIVY010000504.1:0-3193 GCA_964542505.1 uncultured Rhodospirillaceae bacterium | reverse complement strand
ACCTAGCAGTTCGCTGAAAAACAGGGAGGTTTGAAGGTTTTTGTCTCCGCTGGCGCCGGCGGGGTACGGATTTCGGTTTGGCTTCGCGGCGTTGCGGGCGATTTCCGCGTCATGCGGACAGAGTCGGCCCCTCAAGCCGCCACGAGCTTGGGGATTCGGATCAGATTGTAGGCGATGAGGTTGAGCAGGAAATCGGCCGCGACCCGCGCCAAGCCGCGGTGCTTGGTCTTGCGCATGGTGCCGTGCTGCTTGCCCCAGCCGAAGATGCATTCGGTCATCGCGCGGCGCGTTTGCGACATGCCGTAGCCGTCATGCCGGGTCGTGCGTCGGTCGATGGCGCTTCGCCGCTGCTTGCCGGTTTTGGTCACGCCCATGTTCTGCGTCACATGCGGCGTGACGTTGGCGGCGCGAAGATTGGCGACATGATCGGCGGTGTCATAGGCCTTGTCCTCGCCCGCCGTGATGCGGCGGCCTGCCGCCCTGGCCTTGGCCGCAAGCATCCTCTCCGAAGCGCGCCGTTCCGCCATGCCATTGGCCGTGGAGACGAGGCCCGCAACCGCCAGCCCGTGCCGGTTCTCCATGGTGGCGTGTCCCATGTAGCAGAGCTTCGCTTCGCGTCCGGCCGCCTTGCGGTAAAGGCGGCTTTCGGGGTCGGTCGTGCTCGCATGGGTCTCGTTCTTGCGCTTCTGCCCGTGGAAGTTCGTTCCATCGCCGCCGCCACTGCCATCCTTGGGGCGAAAGCTCTTCTGCGATGCCCAGGCTTCGATCAACGTTCCGTCCACCGAGAAGTGCTCGTCCGACAGCAGCGGCGTCACCTGTGGGTGGTTCAGAAGGCGGGCCATGAACTTCTGGAACACATCGCCGTCCCGCAACCGGTCCCGGTTCTTGGTGAACGTTGTCGGGTCCCACACCGGATCGTCCGGCGAAAGCCCCACGAACCAGCGGTAGAGAAGATTGTAGTCGAGCTGCTCCATCAGTTGCCGCTCCGAGCGGATGCCGTAGAAGACCTGGAGCAGCAGCGCGCTCAGCAATTGCTCCGGCGGGATCGACGGGCGACCCTCGCTGGAATACAGCGCCGCGAAGGCTCGGTTCATCTCCGTCAGCACGTCGCGCACCAACGCCCGTATCTGCCGCAGCGGATGCTGCGCCGGAACCCGTTTCTCCGGCGAAATATACGAGAACAACCCGCCTTGATCCTCGAACCGCCCACGCATTACGATACTCCCTCGCCACCGCAAGCGCAGGGAATCACCCCATCGCACTCGCGGCAAGGGTTTTTCAGCAAACTGCTAAAAGAGGTAGCCACTCGGGCGACAATACGCATGGCAGGGCAGCAGGCAGCGCGTTACGTTGTTGTAATGGAATTTCCGGCATGCCGATGATCCATGTGCCGCGCGGCCTTGTTCGCCGATGTGCGTGCGAACTGTCGCACTTGCCGGGTTGGCAACGCCGTCCGCTTACGTCGCTCAAGCGGTTGATCTACGGGCTCAATACCCTGTTTGCCGCACGTGATCTCATCTGCTACGGGCACGGGTTTCCACGCCCGGCGGTGGTCGCGAGAGAACTTGAACGCCTGCAGAGCCTTTGCCGCGCAGCGGCCACGACGGGTAATTGCGCGGCGGTTCTGCGACGCCTGCAAACCCTGAAGGAGCGAGACTCGGACACTTATTGGTTGCTTGTATTTCAGGCTGCTCGAGACCTGAGCCCGAAGAGGCCAGCGCGGGCAGTCCAGGATGACCGGACGCAAAATCATCTTGAGGAACTGACCGCCGGTCAGCCAAAAATCATCGCCTCAATGATCGAAACCGCTCTGAACGGGCTCCGCCCATTGGTCACCCGGGGTCGCGGCGGAGATCGCAACCGCGGCTCAAAGGTTCAGACCGGCATGCGGCCGTCGAGGTGGAACGACTCGATATGGACGTGGCCCTTCGGCTCGACATGGCCGCCCGCCCAGCGGTTGGTGAAGAGCGGCCAGGCGCGCTCGTCGTCCTCCAGAGTCGCATCGGCCTTGGCGAGAACGAGGTGACGACCGAGCGGCGGGCGCAACGGCGCAATCAGAAGGCCGTGATAGCGCCGCGTGAGCGACCCCGCGATGTTCCCGGCAGCGTAGCCGCCGCGGCCGTTGCCGATCCACCACTCGCGCCGTTCGGCCTCCGCGAGTTCGCCGCAAATCGCTCGACCAAACCGAATGTCGTCTGCCGGAGCCACGATCGCCTCCCCATGCCAGCTTCGATTTGGCTTCACTCGGCGAAACTGACGACGTTCTTGATCCCGCCCGGCTTGCCGGTGAGGAGCTTCATGTAGTCTTCGGGCTTGTAGCGGCCGGTCAGCAGCTTCCGCACCGCGCCCGGCCAGCGCTCCATGAAGACGCCGAGATCCCTGATCGCACCGGCAAACGCGTCGCGGCCGGCGTTGACCGAGCCGACCAGAATCTGGTTGTTGAGAACCAGGTTTCTCATGATGCGGTCGGTGTCGACGCTGACCGGCCCTCGCCGGCCGGGAACTCCAGTGAAGATGAAGACGCCGTTTGGTCCGAGATGCGAGACCACTTCGAAGGCGAGCTGCGATGCGCCGACTGCTTCGTAAACGACGTCGATGCGCCCGACCGTTGCCGCCATGTCCGCGACGGTATGATCTTCGGCCGAAACAAAGGTGCCGCCAATCTCCTTGACCACCTCGGCGCCCGCCGGGTTGGAAGATCGCGAGTAGACGTAGGTATCGAAGCCCTGGGCAGCGAACGCCATCGCGCCCAGGAGGCCGACCGGACCCGCCCCCAGCACAACCGCGCTGTGGCAGTTGCCCCTCGGGGCATCGGATCCTCGTGCGCGATGGTGCCGGTGGTCGGGGCCGACGTGATGACAGACCCACGGAAGGCGCTTCTGCACCTCCCAGAGCTGGATCAATGATTTTTCCGCGATGGTCAGCGGTTCGATGAGGACCCCGACTTCGCGCAGCTTTTTCGGCACGCGGTTCATGTATGCCGCATCGTCGACCACGAACTCGGTCATGAACCCGTGCGCGCCCTTGATACCGCGCTCGGTGAAGTCGCCGGTGTAGCAAAAGTCCTGCTCGGCGGCGGCGCAGGCCATGCAATCGTCGTGATGACACGGCCGGCGCACCATCGGCACGACGATGTCCCCGGGCTTGACGTTCTTGACGGCCGATCCGACCTCGACCACTTCGCCCAGAGACT
>CAZIVY010000503.1:0-4328 GCA_964542505.1 uncultured Rhodospirillaceae bacterium | reverse complement strand
CGACACTAGTGTCCCGATTCTGAAATTCGCCAGAGTTCGATATCGGGCGCGACGCGAATTTCAGAATCAAAGGGACACTAGCAACGTATTGATACCTAGTGTCGTTCAGGTTCCGAAGTTTGCCCCGAGTCCGATATCGGTAATCTGGCAAACTTCGGAACCACGACACTAGTGCGATCTCACCTTATGCCGGCGCGGATGAAGCTCTGGACGAATTGGCGCTGGAAGAGCAGGAACGCGATCAGCAGGGGGCCGGAGGTCATCAGCGTGGCGGCGCAGATGATGGCCCAGTCGATGCCCTGGTCCACGGCCGCGAAAATGCTGAGGCCGACCGTGAGCGGCCGCGTCGTGACCGAATTGGTGACGATCAGCGGCCAAAGAAAATTGTTCCAGTGATAGCTCACCGAGACCAGGCCATAGGCCACATAGACCGGCTTGGCCAGCGGCACATAGATCAGCCACAGCATGCGCAAGTACCCGCAGCCTTCCACCCGCGCCGCTTCGTCCAGCTCGCGCGGTACGGTCTTGAAGGTCTGGCGGAGGAGGAAAATGCCGAACGCCGACGCCATGTAGGGCAGGCCGATGCCGAGCAGCGTGTCGATGAGGCCGAGCTTGCGCAGGGTCTGGTAGTTCTCGACGATCAGCACGTCGGGCATCACCATGAGCTGCACCAGGACCAGCGCGAACAGCACCTCGCGGCCGAAAAACTCGAAACGCGCGAAGGCATAGGCCGCGAGCGTCACCAGCACGAGCTGCGCCGCCAGGATCATGCTCACCAGCAGAACGGTATTGAGGAAGTAGCGCGCGAAAGGCGCCGCCGCCCACGCCTCGGTGAAGTTCGACAGCGTCAGCGGCGCGGTGAGGTCGAAGCGCGCGGCGTATTCCGTGGGGTGAATGGCCGCCCATACCGCATAGATCAGCGGCATGATCCACAGCAGCGCCAGCATCCAGGCGCCGACGGTATCGAGCACCCGCGCGGCGCCGGTCGGTTCCATGGCCGGGCGGCTGTGCCCGCTCATCGGTAGTGGATCCGGCGGTCGAAATAGAAATACTGGCCCAGCGCCAGGCCGCCCAGCAGCACCAGCAGCACCACGGTGAGCGCCGCGCCGTAGGCCGTGTCCCAATATTTGAACGCCACCTCCCACAGATAGAACAGCAGCAGCGAGGTGGCGTTGTCGGGCCCGCCGCGCGTGATCGCCAGCACGTGGTCCACTAAGCGGAACGAATTGATCACCGCGTTGATGAGGACGAACAGGGTGGTCGGCATCAGGAGCGGGAATACCACGCGGCGGAAATAGTACCAGCGCGACGCGCCCTCCAGCGCCGCGGCCTCGGCCAGCGAGGGCGGGACTTGTTGCAGCGCCGCCAGATAAAAGATCATGAAGAACCCGGCTTCCTTCCACACCGTCATGACGATGAGGCAGGTGAGCGCCGTGTCCTTGGTGCCGAGCCAATTGTAGCCGCCGCGGCCGAACGGCTTCAGCACCTGGTCGAGCAAGCCATAATCGGGCGTGTAGAAGAACAGCCAGATGTTGGCCACCGCGATCATCGGCAGCACGGTGGGCATGAAATAGGCCATGCGCAGGAAGCCGCGCCCGGCCAGGTTCTGATTGACCCACACCGCCATCAGCAATGCCAGCGCGATGGAGGTGGGGATGGTCCCGGCGGCGTAAACCAGGTTGTTGACCATCGACTTCATGAAAATCGGGTCGTCGAGCATGAACAGGTAATTGTCCGCGCCCACATAGACGCTGGGGCGCGATCCCCTGGGCGTGGAGTGGAAGCTGTGCCACAGCGTCGCCACGGTGGGGTAGTGGGTGAACAACGCCAACAGCGCCGCGGCCGGAAGCAGCAGCAGCCAGCCGTGGACGTTGGCGCTGAATCGCTGGTTCATGGAAAAAACGGAGGGCGGGTGCCCGCCCCCCGTCGTTTCGCCGGTTACTTCTGGTACGGCTTGAGGATGCGATCGGCCTCGCGCTGCGAGTCCTTCATCGCCTGCTCCGGCGTCTTGGTGCCGGTGAGCGCCGCCTGCAACCCGTCGTCCAGAGCGCGGGTCACACGCTGGTTCTCATGCGTGCTGAGTTCGGCCATGGCGTGCGGCAACTGGTCGCGCGCCACGGCGGCGGGCGCAAAGCCGGCGACATAGGCCTTCATCTTCGGCGTCTCCCAGGCGGCGGGCGTGACCGCCACATAGCCCGTGTCGATGCCCCATTGCGCGGCGCGATCGGGCTGGGTGGCCCATTTGGCGAACTTGAACGCCGCCTCGCGCTCCTGGGGCGTGGACTTCTTGAAGATGTAGAAATTGCCGCCGCCCGTGGGCGACCCGCGCCGCTTGCCCGCCGGCAGCATGGACACGCCGAAGTCGAACTTCGCGTTGTTACGCACGTTGGTCAGGTTGCCCGTGGTGGTCCAGATCATCGCCGCCTTCTTCTCGAAGAAATCCTTGGGCGTCGTGCCCCATTCGACGATGCCGGGCGGATGCACCTGGTGCCTGCGCGACAGGTCCACCCAGAACTGAAGCGCCTCGATCACCGCCGGCTTGTCGTAATAGGTCTCGGTGCCCGCGGCGTTCATCAGCCGCACGTCGTTCTGCGTGGTGAACCCCTGGAACAACCAATAGGGGAAACCCGAGGACGGCACCTGAATGCCCCATTGGGTCACGTTGCCGCCGGCGTCCTTCTTGGTCAGCTTCTTGGCGTAGTCCAGCAGCTCGGCCCAATTCGCGGGCGGCTGGTTGGGGTCGAGGCCCGCTTCCTTGAACAATTCCTTGTTCCAATAGAGCACGACGGTGGAGCGCTGGAAGGGAATGCCCCAGGTCTTGCCGCCGGTCTGGCTGTTCTCCATGAAACTCGGAAAAAAGCCCGTCAGCCACGCTTTGTCGGCATCGGTTTTCGCCATGTCCTCATAGGGGACGACCGCTTCCTCGTCGATCATCGTGTACATGTCGGTGGACAGGATGACGGCGAAATGCGGCGGCTCGCCGCCGCGCAGCGCCGTCATCGTCTTGGCGATGGTGTCCTGATAGGAGCCGGTATAGACCGGCTTCACCTTGATGCCGGGGTTGTCCTTCTCGAAATCCGCCGCCATGGCGTCGATCAACTTGGTGATCGGCCCGCCCACGGCGACCGGATAATAGAAGGTCAGGTTTTGCGCCTGGGCGCCGGGCGGCATGGCCGCGGCCAAGCCCAACAACGCCCCGCCGGCCAGCGCCAGCTTGACGGCCTTGAGAGATTCGAACGGCATCGCATTTCCTCCTCTGTTGTTTGTCGTTTGACTGGAATTCATTTTCAGCCTAAGCGCGATCCAGCCGCCGGCCGGAAGCCTTGTCGAAAAGATGCATGGCGCCAGGCGCCCATTTCAATCCCACACGCTCGCCGGGCTTCAGGGCCGATTGCCCGCTTTGGCGCACCAGCACGCGCTGGCCCGCCGCGCGGCAAGCCACAATCGTGTCGGCGCCCAGATATTCGACCGATTCGACCGCCGCGTCCATGCCGCCAGGCCCAAGCTTAATATCCTCGGGACGCACGCCCAGCATCCGCCCCGCGCCCGGCCCGTCGAAGCCCGGAGCGCTCTCCAGCAGGTTCATCGGCGGGGTGCCGACGAAGCGCGCGACGAAAGCCGTGGCCGGGCGATTGTAGAGCGCCGCCGGCGGGCCGTCCTGCTCGACGCGCCCGTTGCGCATCACCACCACCTGGTCGGCCATGGTCATCGCTTCGGTCTGGTCGTGGGTGACGTAGACCATGGTCACGCCAAGTTTCTGTTGCAGCGAGCGTATTTCGTGCCGCATTTCCTGGCGCAACTGCGCGTCCAGATTGGACAGCGGCTCGTCCATCAGGCAGACCGGCGTTTCCGCCACAATGGCGCGCCCCAAGGCGACGCGCTGCTGCTGGCCGCCCGAAAGCTGCGAGGGCTTGCGGTCGAGCAGGCCGGTCAGGCCCAAAAGCTCCGCGGCGCTGGCCAGGCGGCGCGCGCGCTCGGCCTTTTCGACCTTGCGCACCCGGAGACCGAATTGAATATTCTCGGCGACGTCGAGGTGGGGAAACAACGCATAGGACTGGAACACCATCGACACGCCGCGCGCCGAGGGCGGCAAATGCGTCACTTCGCGCCCGCCGATGACGATGCGGCCCTCGGAGGCCGCTTCGAGCCCCGCGATCAGCCGCAGCGTCGTGGACTTGCCGCAGCCCGAGGGGCCGAGCAGAACGACCAGCGTGCCTTGCGCGGCGGTGAAGGTCACCCGGTCGACCGCGACGGTCGGCCCCCAGCGCTTGACCACGGATTCGAGGACCACGGCGGACACGAACTTTTCCTTCCCTGTTCGTTGCCGC
>CAZIVY010000502.1:0-2250 GCA_964542505.1 uncultured Rhodospirillaceae bacterium | reverse complement strand
GCGCGCGCTGCTCGAACGGTTGATCGCCTTCGACACCACCAGCCGGCTGTCGAACCGCGCCCTGATCGATTTCGTCGCCGACTATCTTAGGCAATACGGCGTCGCGGCGCGGGTGCTGCCCAGCCCCGACGGCGCCAAGGCCAATCTTTTCGCCACCATCGGCGCGGGCGACGCCGGCGGCGTCATGCTCTCGGGCCACACGGACGTGGTGCCGGTGGACGGCCAGGCCTGGGACAGCGATCCCTTCACTCTGACCGAGCGCCAGGGAAAGCTTTACGCGCGCGGCACCGCCGACATGAAAAGCTTCATTGCCGTGGTGCTGGCGCTGGTCCCGGACATGGCGCGGCGGCGGCTTCGCATGCCGATCCACATCGCGCTTTCCTACGACGAGGAAGTGGGGTGCGTTGGCGTGCAGGGCCTGATCGCGCAATTCGGCGCCGGCGCGCCCAGGCCCCAGCTCGCCATCGTCGGCGAGCCGACGGAAATGCAGGTGGTGGACGCCCACAAGAGCCAGCGCGGCTTCCGCACCGATGTCACCGGGCTCGAAGCCCATTCCAGCGCCACCCATGTGGGGGTCAACGCCGTCGCCGCCGCCGCCAATCTGATCATGCGGCTGGGGAGCATGGGCGAAGGCCTGCAAGCGGAGAACATGCGCGACCCGCGCTTCGATCCGCCCTATTCCACCGTGCATGTGGGGGTGATCCATGGCGGCACGGCGCGCAACATCATCCCCCGCCATTGCCATTTCGAGTGGGAGTGCCGGGGCCTGCCGGGTTTCGATTCCGAGACCGTCCTGCACCGCTTCACCGAGGAAGCGGAACGGGACGTGCTGGCCCCCATGCGCCGACGCCATGCCGGCGCCGCCATCGCCACGCAGATCGTGTCGCGGGTGCCGGCGCTGGCGGCCGGCGGCGCCAACCCGGCGCAGCACCTGGCGCTGAAGCTCGTGGGCAGCAACCGCACGTTCGCGGTTTCCTATACGACCGAGGCGGGATTGTTCCAGGCGGCGAGCGTGCCCACCATCGTCTGCGGGCCGGGCAATATCCGCGAGGCGCACCGGCCGAACGAGTTCATCGAATTGAGCCAGATCGCCGCCTGCGAGGCGTTTATCGGAAGGCTGCTGGATCACCTGGCGGCGTGATACCAATGGTCGCTGGTCATGATCTGCTTAATGCCCTGGAGGCCGTCGTCGCGAGCCGAAGGCGAAGCGATCCAGGGGCAACCGCACGGAGAATCGGCTCTGGATCGCCGCGGTCGCTTCGCTCCCTCGCGATGACGGCCTTGGAGCAACCAAGGGATTAGCGTCAATGACACTTGGCGTTAAGGCGTAGGGGCGGGTTTGAAACCCGCCCCTACATTTGCCGCGCCGCGCGATCAGAGCAGGAATTTCGCCATGTGCTCGCGGATGCTGCGCTCGAGTTCGCGGTTGATATCGGCCATCATGTCTTCAACCAACTTGAAATATTCCTGCTCGCGGCCATTGATGGTGATGTTTTCGGGCACGGTGAAGGAGCGCCTGGCGATGGCGCTGGCGGAGCCTTCGCGGAAGCCGCGATCGCCGCGCACCTCGATCACGAGCTCCAGTTCGGCGTCGTAGCGCTGCGCCTGGTCGGTGGTGAACATGCCGCGCAGCCCGGTGGCTTTCTTGAGCTCGGATTCGATGACGCGCGCGTTCTTGATTGTGACGCGCACGACGCGGTTCGCGGTCCCGGCCGCCTTGACGCGATCCTTGACCCAACGCTCGGCCGCGGCCGCCGGGCGGAGCGGCATCTCGTGCTCGACATTGGGGCGCTTGAGCGGCGCCACGTATTCGTTCACCACCTCGACCGTGGTGGCGTTGAAGTTGAGCGGCGCCAAATTCGCGAAACTGATCTCGGCAAACATCGGCCGCGCCGGCGGCGTGTTTTCACAGCCCGCCAACAGGCCCGTGGCGATCAGGCCCATGGCGATCAGCCCTAAGGCCAACATTCCGCTGGATGCGCGCACGGTCATCGGCGTGAACCTCCCGGACAAACTGAAAACGGACGGATAAGCGCCCGCAGCCCTAACGCGCTTTCGTGGCGAATTCAAGGCGCTCATGCCTCGGCCGACGCCAGGATCTTGCCGGCATCGAAATCGTATACCGCCGTGCAGAACTCGCAGGTGGCGGTAATGCGCCCCTCCACCACCATGGCGTCAAGCTCGGCGCGCGGAAAAGAGCGCAGCAGCCGGCGCACGCGCTGGCGCGAACAGGTGCAACCGGCGTCCAGC
>CAZIVY010000501.1:0-6467 GCA_964542505.1 uncultured Rhodospirillaceae bacterium | reverse complement strand
GGCGAATTCCTGCGGCTCGAAGCCGCGGCCGGAATCGCGCTGTTCGGCGCGGCGCTGTTGGCTCTCATCGCCAGCAACAGCCCCCTGTCGCCCTATTACGACGCCTTCCTGGCCACGCCGGTGAGCGTCAGCGTTGGCGCGCTGGGCATCGGCAAGCCGCTGCTGCTGTGGATCAACGATGGCCTGATGGCGGTTTTCTTCCTTCTGGTGGGACTGGAAATCAAACGCGAGATCCTGGACGGCGAGCTGGCGCAGCCATCGCAGGTGGCGCTGCCACTGGTGGCGGCAATCGGCGGCATGGCGGCGCCGGCGGCGATCTACGCCTGGATCAATTGGGACAACGGGGCGGCGCTCGGCGGTTGGGCGATACCGGCGGCGACGGACATCGCCTTCTCGCTGGGGGTGCTGTCGCTGCTCGGGCGAGGGGTGCCGATCGGGCTCAAGGTATTCCTCACCGCCGTGGCGATCATCGACGATCTTGGCGCCATCGCCGTCATCGCGATTTTCTATACCGCCGAGTTGTCAGGCGCGGCGCTGGCGCTGGCCGCGGTGGCGCTGGCCGTCCTGGCCGCCCTCAACCGGTTCGGCGTCACCCGCATCGCGGTCTATGCCGTGGTCGGCGTGGCGTTGTGGACCTTCGTCTTGAAGTCGGGCGTGCACGCCACCTTGGCCGGGGTGGCTATCGCCATGGCCATTCCGTTGCGGGCGGCGGACGAGGAAGGCCGGTCGCCGCTGCGCCAGGCTGAACACGCGCTGCACCCTTGGGTGGCGTTCGCGATCCTGCCCTTCTTCGGCTTTGCCAATGCGGGCGTCGATTTCGCCGGCATGACGCTGGCGAGCTTGGCCGAGCCGGTGACGCTCGGCATCGTGCTCGGTCTCTTCGTCGGCAAGCAGATCGGCGTATTCGCCGCCGCCGGGGCGATGATCGGGCTGGGATTGGCGCGCATGCCCGAGGGCGGCACCTGGGCAAAGCTCTATGGCGTCGCGCTGCTGTGCGGCATCGGCTTCACCATGAGCCTGTTCATCGGTGGCCTGGCGCTCGCGGACGCAGGGTTGGAGGCGCCGGTCAGGCTCGGCGTGCTTGCCGGCTCGGCCTTGTCGGCGCTGGCCGGTTACGTGCTGCTGCGCCTGGCCGGCCGGGCCTAAGGCAGAAGCACGGTCGAGCCGGTGGTCTTGCGGCCCTCGAGGTCGCGATGGGCTTGCACCGCCTCGCGCAGGGGGTAGGTCTGGTTGATGCGAATCTTGACCTTGCCGGACTTGACCACGGCGAACAATTCGCCGGCTGTTTTCAACAGATCGGCGCGCTTGGCGGTGTAGGTCATCAGGGTCGGACGGGTGACGTAGAGCGAGCCCTTCTGCGACAAAAGGCCGAGGTTCAAGGGCGCGACGGCGCCGGACGAGTTGCCGAACGACACCATCAGGCCCAAGGGCGCCAGGCAGTCGAGGGAACGCATGAAGGTGGCCTGGCCAACGCCGTCATAGACCACCGGCACCCCCCGCCCCTTGGTGATATCCTTTACCCGGGCGATGAAATCGTCGCGGGTGTAAACGACGGGGTGCTTGCAGCCATGCTTCTTCGCGAGCGCCGCCTTGGCGTCGTCGCCCACCGTGCCGATGACGGTGGCGCCCAGATGCTTCGCCCATTGGCAAAGAATGAGCCCGACGCCGCCGGCGGCCGCGTGGACCAGGAGGGTGTCGCCTTTCTTCACCCGGTAGGTGCGGCGGAGCAGGTATTGCGCGGTCATGCCCTTGAGCATCATCGCCGCCGCCTGTTGATCGCTCACTCCCTGGGGAATCTTGACCAGCCTGTCGGCGGCCAGGATGCGGGCTTCGGAATAGGCGCCGGGCGGCCCGCCGGAGGTGTAGGCGACGCGGTCGCCGACCTTGACGTCCTTGACCCCGGAACCGATAGCCTCGACGACGCCGGCGGCTTCCATTCCGATGCCGCCGGGCAGCGCCAGGGGGTAAAGCCCGCTGCGGTGGTAGGTGTCGATGTAGTTGAGCCCGACGGCGGCATGGCGGACGCGCGCCTGGCCGGGACCGGGGTCGCCCACCGCGACGTCGGTCCATTGCATGACTTCGGGGCCTCCGGCGCGCTCGATGCGAATGGCCTTGACCATGGTTCTGCTCTCCCTCACCCAAGATTCTTTTTGAAAAAGTCGCGCGTGCGCCGGTTGGCGAGGTCGGCGTTGGCTTTGTCATAGTGCTTGCCGCCGGCGCGGGCGAAAGCGTGCCCCATGCCCGGGTAGCGATGCAGCGCCGCCAGCTTATTGCCGGTCAGCCCATTGATGATTTTCTGCTGCGCCGATTTGGGGACGAATTCGTCCGCCTCGGCGATGTGCAGCATGAGCGGCTTCTTGATGTTTTTCGTTTCGTCCAGGTGTTCCTGGATATAGACGCCGTAATAGCCCACGGAGGCATCGCAGTCGGTGCGCGTCGCCATCAGAAACGCGAGCCGGCCGCCCAGGCAGTAGCCCACGGAACCCACCTTGCCGTTGCAGCCGGGATGACGGCGAAGCGTCGCCAGCGTGCGCGCCAGGTCCTTGACCCCGGCATCGAGATCGAAGCCCTGAAACAATTCGAACGCCCTCGCCCATTCCTGTTCCGTCTTGTCGGTGATCTGGATGCCGGGCTCTTGGCGCCAGAACAGATCGGGGCAGAGGGCGAAGTAACCCTCGCCAGCCAGCTCGTCGCAAATGTCGCGCATGACGCGATTGACGCCGAAAATTTCCTGGATGACGACGATGCCCGGCGCACGCGCCGCCGCGGGCGTGGCGAGATAGCCGCTGAATGTCTCGCCTTCCGCGGAGCGAATGGTGATTTCGGTCCCGGCCATGGCGCTTTCCCCCTGCTCGTTTCTTCTGGTTGGCTCGTCTGGCAGCGTCGGCGGAGCATAGCGAAGTCGAGCTTGCGCCCGCAAGTCGATGTCCGGGAGTAGGATGTCTTAGGGCAGGGTGACGCCCTCGAAGGCCAGCAACCAACTCTTGGTGGCCAGACCGCCGGCGCCGGAATAGCCGCCCAATCCGTCGCGGGCAAGAACGCGGTGGCAGGGGACGATGATCGGGATGGGATTGGCGCCACAAGCGCCGCCGACGGCGCGGGGACTGCTGGCGAGGCGCGCCGCCAGCTCGCCATAGGTCAGCACGCGGCCCTTCGGAATGCCCGACAGCGCCCGCCACACGCGGCGCTGAAAAGCCGTGCCCTGGGGGGACAGAGGGAGGTTGAAGCTTTCCCGGTCGCCGGCAAAATAGGCCTCGACTTCGGTGCGGGCGCGGCGCAACAGGGCCGTCGGCGCGGCCTCGGGGCCGGCGCCCCAGTCAAGGGCGGCGATGGCGTCGCCCTCTTGGCGCAGGCAGATCATCCCCGCCGGGGTCGAGAAGGCGTGGAGGGCCGTGCTCATGGCCCCGGGACGGCCGCGAGCTGGGCGCCCAGCGCCACCGCGTCGGTGGTGGGAAGGGAACAGGTTGTGCCGACGCAGACATAGGCCGTGGGCTGGCCGTTCACCGCGCCGCGCCCGGCGGCGGGATGGGTGGGCGGCAGCGTTGCCCCGGGCGGAATGACGGACAACACCAGATCCGGGTGGCCGGCGGCGATGGCGGCATCCACCAGGGCGACGGTCGCGTCCGCCTTGCGGTCGCCCACGATGACCACCTGGCTGGCGGCGACAAAGTGCTCGAAGGCGTTGAAGAAGCTGGCGAGGCCGAGGGAGTTCTCGGGCCCGGCGCCGGCGCTGGCGGCGATCAGGCGCTCGGCCCGGGCGCGGTAGGCGTCCTTTCCCGTGAGGCGCCAAAGCCGCGCCAATACCGCCAGCATGACGCTGTTGCCGGCGGGGGTGGCATGGTCGTTGGTGGAGCGCGTGCGGCGCAATCGCGGGTCGCCGTCATCGGCGGTGAAAAAATATCCGCCATGGGCATTGTCCCAGTAGTGGCGATCCGCCACCGCGACCCAGCGCTCCGCATCGGCGATATAGCCGCCCTCGCCCAGCGCCTGATGAAGCGCCAGCGCCGCCCGCGCCATATGGGCATAGTCGTCGAGCATGGCCGCCGGCTGCAAGCGGCCCGCGCGCCAGGAATGGCCGAGGCGATCGCCGATGCTCATGGTTTCGCGCACGAAACCGTAAGCTCGCTTCGCGGCGGCCAGCCAGGACGGAGCGCCGAAGACAAGGGCGGCCTGCGCCAAAGCGGTTATGGCCATGCCGTTCCAGTCGGCCAGCACCTTGTCGTCGAGGCCCGGCTTCGGGCGGCGCTCGCGCACGGCAAGCAACTTCGCGCGCGATGCCGCCAACGACCGCTCCTCGCTGGCGGAGCCTAATTCGGGCCGGCGCAGGCGGTTGAGGATGTTGCGATCCTCCCAATTGCCGGCGGCGGAGACGTCGTAGGCGCGCTTGAAGGCGGCGGCTTCGGCGCCGAGGACGGAGTCGATTTCGCCTTCGGTCCAGACATAGTACTTGCCCTCCTCGCCCTCGGTGTCGGCGTCGAGGGTGGCGGCGAAAGCGCCGCCGGGCGTCGGCATGTCGCGCAGCAGCCAGGCAACCGTTTCGCGGACGCGCTCGGCGTAGAGGGGGCGGCGGGTCTCGGCCCAGACCAGGGTCAGCAGTTCGAGCATCTGGGCGTTGTCGTAGAGCATTTTTTCGAAATGCGGCGCCAGCCAGCGCGCGTCGGTGGAATAGCGCGCATAGCCGCCGCCCAGATGATCGTGGATGCCGCCCTGGCTCATGCGATCGAGGGTGAGCGTGACCGCGTGGCGATAGAGCGGCGCGCCGGTGCGCCGATAGGCGCGCCAAATGAGTTCGATGATGCTGGGTTGGGGGAATTTCGGCGCGCCCGCAAGGCCGCCGTTAACGGGATCGACGAGGCGCCAGAATTGTTGCGCGATTGCGTCCAGCGTATCGCACGTAAGCGCGGGCGCATCGGCGCGCACAAGCGGAGCGGACTGACGCTCGATTGCGGCGCGAAGGGCGTCGCGATTCTTGGCGATGGTCGCGGGATCGTCACGGAAAAGTTGCGCCACGCGGCGGAGCACGTCGCCGAACGCGGGGCGGCCGTAGCGTTGGTCGGGGGGAAAATAGGTGCCGCCCCAGAAGGCCTCGCCTGAAGGGGTCAGGAACATGGTGAGAGGCCACCCGCCCTGTTGGCCAAGCAGCGCGAGGGCGGTTTGGAACTGCGCGTCGACGTCGGGGCGCTCCTCGCGGTCGACCTTGATGTTGACAAAAAACTCGTTCATTACCGCCGCGATAGCGGGGTTTTCAAAACTTTCGTGCGCCATGACATGGCACCAATGACAGGCCGCGTAGCCGACGCTGAGGAGCACGGGCTTGTTGTGCGCCAGGGCGGCGGCGAATGCGGCCTTGTCCCAGGCTTGCCAGTGAACGGGGTTGTCCTTGTGCTGCAGCAGATAGGGGCTGGTCTCGCGGCCGAGGGCATTTTCGCTCGGCAACGGCAGGGGCAGCGGCGGCGAAGACGCGGGCGATGGGTCTGACATTGCGTGGACCGGGAGGTTCCCCTAGGGTAATCGCGTCATCAGCAGGAGCGTTGCGGACGCGATGAAGGTCAAGATCGATATTGATTGTTCGCCGGAAGAGGCAAGGGCTTTTTTGGGACTGCCGGATGTAGCCCCCATGCAGGCGGCAATCGTCAAGGATATTGAAGAACGCATGCGGCAGGCGTTGGCGGCGGCGGACCCGGAAACCCTGATGCGGACCTGGATGCCGCTGGGCGTACAGGGCATGGAGCAGGCGCAGAAGATGTTTTGGAGCCAGTTCGCCGGCGCGGGCAAGGGCAAGGGCAAAGAGACGGGCAAGGGGTAGGCGGTCGTTGCGTTAGCGTAACAATGACGCAAAACATGACATTGGGTAATAAAGTCGTAAATAGGAGCAAAGACCTATCTCTGGTTGCTCCCTGCGGATCATCGGGCCCAGACGCGGATGGAAGCTTTGCCGGGGATACCATCTTCGCGCTAGCTAGCGGCCGTGGGCGGTGCGGGGTTGCGGTTGTTCGGGTATCTGGGCCACGGGCCAAGTTTGTTCTTGGCTCGCTTGCCGGCGCGGGTATTTTCGAGCCAAGGGTGGCCATGTTGCGGGAGTTCCGATCCGCCGGCGGAGAGATACTGGATAAGGGATTGGCGATCTGGTTCCCTGCCCCGAGGAGCTTTACGGGCGAGGACGTAGTTGAACTACATTTGCACGGAGGCCGTGCGGTTGTCGCCGCCGTCTGTGATACCTTGGCTGGATTGCAGGGAGTGCGGCCAGCCGAGCCCGGAGAGTTCACGCGGCGATCATTTGACAATGGCAAGCTCGATCTGACTGCGGCCGAGGGTCTTGCGGATCTGATTGCGGCGGATACCCAGGCGCAAAGGCGCCAGGCGCTGCATCAGCTTGGCGGAGGCCTTTTTCGTCTGTACGAGTCGTGGCGTCAGCGCCTTATAAAGGCGTTGGCGATGATCGAGGCTGACATTGAATTTCCGGATGA
>CAZIVY010000500.1:0-1843 GCA_964542505.1 uncultured Rhodospirillaceae bacterium | reverse complement strand
CCCTTACTTCTTGCCCACCGCCCCGGTTTCCAGCGCCGCGTTACCGAGGTTGGAGTAGAGGTCGAGAATCTTCGTCCAGTACGGCACCACCGTTTGGGCGAACTGGCGCTGCGAGTCCAGGACTTGCTTGAAGAACGCATCCTTGCCCGCGTAGCGGTCCAGCACGACGTTGGTCGCGCGCATGAACTCGGGGAAGAAGTCGCGCGGCGTGTCCAGGATCTGCACCTTGTGCTCGTCGCGCAGTTTCACGACGGCGAGCGCGTTGCGGTAGACGTTGTAGGTGTAGGTCTCGGTCATCGAGGCCATGGCCGCCGTGCGCATGATCTCCTGCAAATCGGGGGACAGCTTGTTCCACGCCGTCTTGTTGATCAGCACCTCGCCCACGTCGGTGGATTGGTGCAATCCCTGCAGGTAGTAGAATTTCCACACCGTGTGCAGGCCGAGGTTCATGTCGTCCGCCGGGCCGATCCATTCCGCGGCGTCGATGGTGCCGCGCTGCGCCGCCGGCACGATTTCGCCGCCCGGCATGGCGACCGCCGCGATCCCCATCTCCTTGAAGATTTCGCCGGTGATCCCCGGCGGCGAGCGGTACTTGAGTTTCTTGAAGTCGGCGGTGTCGGCGATCGGGCGCTTGAACCAGCCCAAGGGGTCGGGGCCCATGGGTTGGACCATGAGCGGCTCGATGTTGACCTTGAGGACGTCGGAATAGAGCTTGCGGTAGAGGTCATAGCCGCCGCCCTCGAACAGCCAGGCGACGTGGCTCAACTGATCCATGCCGACGCCGGCGCCGGCCATGGGGTTGCTGAACAATCCGGCCGCCGGGTGCTTGCCCGACCAGTAATGGGTCCAGGCGTAGCCGGCCTCGACCACGTTCTTGTCCACGGCGTCGAGAATTTCAAACGCCGGCACGATGGCGCCGTCGGGCAAGACCTCGATCTTGATCCGGCCGGCCGACATCCGGTCCACGCGGTCGCCGAACTTCTTCAAGAGCTCAAAATAGATGCTCGCCGCCGGAACGGCGGTCTGCATCCTGATCTTGTGCTGAGCCGGCTGCGCCAGGGCGGCGTTGCCGCCGACCAGCGCCGCCAGCGCCAGCGCGCACGCGGACGAGAACGAGAACGATTTCAACCCCATGTCTTCCTCCCCATTTTTCGCGTCCTTGACGTGACGCTGGGGCCGATCCTAGAGCATGCCTTGGTCATTGGGAACAGGCGGCGCCGGCCGCAGGTTGCGCTGCGCCGCCATCCCAAAGGTGTTATAGTCGAAATCCCCTCTTGGCATCGACCGGCCGCGGCCCCATTTTCATGCCCATGATCGACAATCGGCAAACCTCGCGCCGGCGCGTGCTTCGCCACATGGTGGCGCTGCTCGCCCTTGTCGGCGCGTGGCCGCATGCAGCCGCATCCGCCCCCGACGACGCGGGCGCGTTCATGGCGCAACTGGCCGAACAGGCCATCGCCACGCTGCGCGCGGAGGATCTAACGCCGGAACAGCGCGACGCGGCTTTTTCCAAGTTGTTGAACGCGTCGCTGGACTTCGACTCCATCGGCCGTTTTGTCGCCGGCCGCCACTATCGGCGGATGTCGCCCCAGCAACAGGTGGAATACCACCGCCTGTTCGCCGTATTTGTCGCCAAGACCTTTGCCCGGCGGCTGACCGGTTATTCCGGGGAAACCTTCAGCGTGACATCGATCCGCCAGTTTGACGACCAGCATGTCCTGGTGCGCAGCCGCATCGTTCGCCCGAGCGGGCCGCCGGTCGAGTTGGATTGGCGCTTGCGCGCCGGCGCCAGCGCCTATCGCATCGTCGACGTGACCGTCGAGGGCGTCAGCATGGCGGTGAC
>CAZIVY010000499.1:0-4817 GCA_964542505.1 uncultured Rhodospirillaceae bacterium | reverse complement strand
GCCGTGGCCCAGGAAACCGAGCGTCTGGCGTCTTTCGCCGCCGCCCTGACGCGCGAGGCGATCCCCGACCCGGTGGCGGCGCGGGCCAAATTGCTGCTGCTGGATACGCTCGGCATCGTCATCCGCGCCCGCCATGAGGCGGAATCGACGCCCTGCTTCCTGGCCATGGCGCGCACGGCGGGCCTCGGCGGCAGCGGCGCAACCGTGTTTGGCGACAGCTCACCCTATGGGCCGGCGGCGGCGGCCCTGCTGAACGGCGTCTTCGCCCACTCGCTCGATTTCGACGATACCCATGCGCCGGGGTCGCTGCACCCCAGCGCGCCGGTGGTGCCCGCCGCCCTGGCCGCGGCCGAACTGACCGGGGCCAATGGGCGGACGCTGATGACCGCCATCGTCGCCGGCTATGAAACCGTGTGCCGCGTCGCCATGGCGCTGACGCCCGCCGCCCATTATCGGCGCGGCTTCCATCCCTCGGCGACGGCGGGCACCTTTGGCGCGGCAGCGGCGGCCGGCCGCGTTCTGGGGCTCGACGCCGCCGGCATCGCGAATGCGTTTGGCGCTTGCGGGAGCCAGGCCGCCGGCAGCATGCAATTCCTCGCCAACGGTTCGTGGAACAAGCGCTACCAGGTGGGCGCGGCGGCGATGAACGGCCTGATCGCGGCGCTGATGGCGAAGGAAGGCTTTGCCGGCGCCGCCGAGGCGCTGGAGGGCAAGCATGGCTTGCTCAACGGCTATACCTCCGAGCCGCGCCCCGAGCGCCTGACCGACCGCCTGGGCGAGAGATGGGAGACGCTCGAAATCGCGGTCAAGCCCTATCCCTCCTGCCGCTACAGCCACGCGGCGCTGGACGCGATACTGGCGCTCCGCGCCCGGCACAACATCCGCCCCGACGAGGTCACGTCGCTGAAAGTCGGCCTGCCGCAAACCGGCATCGACATCATCGCCATTCCCATCGAGGCGAAACGGCGCGTGCGCGGCATCGTCGAGGGTCAGTTCTCCATGCCCTTCCTCGCCGCCGCCGCCTTGCTCCGCGGCCGCTTCGGCTGGGCCGACTACGACCTGGTGGGCGACGAGGCGGTGGAGCGGCTGGCGGCGCGCGTCGAGGTGTGGAACGATCCCGCCTGCGAGGCGGAATTTCCGGCGCGGATGGCCGGCTCGGTGGAAATCGTCACCGAGCGCGGCGTCTATGCGCAACGGGTCGCCTGCCCGAAAGGCGAGCCGGCCAATTTCGTCACCGACGCCGAACTGCGCGCCAAGTTCACCGGCCTGGCCGCGGCCTATCTCGCCCCCGGCACGGCCAACGCGGCGATGGACCGCATTCTCGGCATCGAGGAAGCGCGCAGCTTGCGCGAGGTGCTGCGCCCGGCGCTGGCGGCGGGCCAAAGAGCGCAGCCGGTGACGCGCGTCGCCGGCCTCGCCTAGTTCTTGCCGCCGCCGGCATTGGCGATGGCGCGGATGGCGTCGAAGGTGCGCGAGGCGAACTGACGGCGCAAGAGCACCGCGATGACGATGCTGGCGGCGGCGATGAACGCCCAGGCATGGAGAAACCACGCCAGCACCGCGAGGGCAAAATAGAACGCCCTGGTGCCGCCGTTGAAGCTGGTCATGGCGGAGCTCAAGACCTCGGCGGCGTTGGCGGCGTAGGCCTCGTGTTCTTTGCACGCAATGCGTGCGGGGTGCTCCGCGGCTTCGCCAGCCGAGGCATGGGGCGCGGTACCGGAGGGCATCTCGGGCGCCGCGCCGATCAGCGCCGTCATGTAATTGTACTGGCGCAACGCCCAGGTAAATTTGAAAAAGGCATAGACGAAGACCGCCATCAAGATCAGCAATTTGAGCTCGATGAGCGCCTTCGCGGGCGTGGCTGCATAGGCCAGGTCGGCGATCACCGCGCGGGCGGAGTCGGCGTAGCCCAGCACGCCCACCAGGCCGGCGAGCATCAAAATCGCGGTCGAGGCGAAAAACGACGTGCTTTGACTGACGGTGCCGATGAGCGCCGCGTCGGTGATGCGGTTTTCGCGCTGCAACATCCGCCGCATCCAGGCGCGCCGGATCGAGCGCAAATAATGATTGATGCTGGGGGGACCCTTGCGCCAGCGGTCGAGCACAAGATTGTAGCCGAGCCACAGCCCCAGCCACCAAACCAGGGCCAGCCCGTCGAGGGCCGTCATTCCCGCTGGCATGGGCCTACCTGGTTTCCCCTAGTGTTACGACTCTGACGGTTCGTTCCCGAACCGTCAGAGTCGTAACACTAGCAAAATCAAAACGATGTGTTGTGGTTCCAATGCGATGATCGGAGATCAAGCGTTGGAACCACAACACTAGTAACTGATTACCAAGCGCCATTGGCGCTGTCGAGCGCCGCATCGGCGGCACAAAAGAAAACGGCGCCGACTTGCGTCGGCGCCGTTCCGACTTGGCGCGGGTAGAACCTAGGCGGTGCGCACCTTGGCAACGAAGCCGTCGACCTCGAGGCGCAGCTTCTCCGCCTGCTGGGAGAGCTCGCCCGCCGCCTGCAGCACCTGGCTCGAGGCCTGGCCGGTTTCGCCGGCCGCCTTGGTGACGCCGGAGATGTTGCTCGACACCTCGGTGGTGCCGGAGGACGCCTGCTGCATGCTGCGGGCGATCTCCTTGGTCGCCGCGCCCTGTTCCTCTACCGCCGCGGCGATGGCGGTGGAGATGGTGCTGATCTCGGAGATCGTGGCGCCGATTGCCTGAATGGCCGATACGGCATCCCCGGTCGCCGATTGCACGCCGGCGATCTGCGCCGCGATCTGTTCGGTCGCCTTGGCGGTCTGGTTGGCCAGACTCTTGACCTCGGAGGCAACCACCGCGAAGCCCTTGCCCGCCTCGCCGGCGCGCGCCGCCTCGATGGTGGCGTTGAGCGCCAAGAGGTTGGTCTGGCTGGCGATGTCGGTGATCAGGTTCACTACCTCGCCGATCTTCTGCGCCGCCTCGGCCAAGCCGGCGACGTTGGCGTTGGCCTTTTTCACGCCGTCGACGGCCTGGCTGGCGATGGCGGTCGACTTGGCCACCTGGTTGGCGATTTCGGAGATCGAGGCCGAAAGCTCCTCCGCCGATGCGGCGACGGTCTGTACGTTGGTTGCCGCTTCTTCCGACGCCGCGGCGACGGCGGCGGCTAGGGTGTTCGTCCGCTCGGCGGTCTGTGACATCGAGCCGGCGGTCTGCTGCAATTGCGTTCCGGCCGCGGCCACGGTCTGCAGCACGCCGGAGATATTGGAATCGAAAGCGCGGGTCACCTCGGCGATGCGCTGAACGCGTTTCTCCTTGGCTTGCCGCTCCTGACCCTGAACCGCCGCCAGCCGCGCCGCCTCGATGGCGTTATCCTTGAACACCTGGACGGCCTTGGCCATTTCGCCGATCTCGTCGCCGCGATCGGCCGCCGGTATCTCGACGGCGGTGTCGCCCTGGGCGAGGTTGCTCATCACCTCGGTCAAGCGCCGGATGGGCAGGGAGGCGTTGGTCCCGGTCCACAGTCCGGCCGCGAGCAAGAGAACCGCCGCCGCCGCGATGGCGCCGATCATGATCCAGCGGACATTGCGCACGGCGGTGTAGGCTTCCGCGACCGGTATGCGCACAAGAACCGACCAATTCAATCCGGTATAGTCGTAGGCCCCTTTGGTATGGGCGTAGCCGGTGGCTTGGCGGATGCCTTTGCGCGTATGCGCGCCGTCCATGGACCCGGTCTTGCCGCTGACGGCGGCGACCGCCGCGGCGGCGCCCTTCTCGGCCAAATTGAGGTTGCCGATGACGTCGAAGCTGCGCTTGTAGTCGGCTTTTCCCTGACCGAGCGGGTCGTAATCGACGATGACCCGGCCCTGGGGGTCGAGAATCGTGATCTCGGCCGCTTTCATCCCCTGATCGGCAAGGCCACGGTAGAAGGTGGCGACGATATCCTCGACCACCTCGAAGGCCGCGAAGTTGACCCAGACGCCGATGATCTGCCCGCCGGTATCCTTGACCGGCGCGGCGAAGGGAATCACGTACCCGTCGTCGCCATAGACCTTGGCGACGGCCGCGTCGCGCGCCGGCTGTTCGACGACGGTGCCGGTGAAGCCGTTGGTTCCGGCGAGGAACTCGCCCTTGATGGCCTTTTTGAACCAGGTCGCGTCGGCGAACTGCGCTTTGTAGAGTCCGGCGGTGTCGAGCGGTTTGCCGAGACGGTCGACGCTGTTGACCGCCAGCACCTCGCCCTTGGTATCCACCAGGACCGTGAGGCGGTAGACGCCGTATAGCACCATGTAGTTGTTCATTGCTTCGACGAGAGGATTGTCCTCCGCCGGACTGCGCCAGTTGCCCTGGTCCCTGGCCTCCGGATTAAGGCCGAACGCCTGGACGTCGCCGTAGCGCTCGAACAGGTTGCGGTCGATGACATCGCCAAGGGCGACCGCGGTGGTCTTGATCGGTTCGCGGAACGCCGCCTCGAACGTGCTCTCGGTCAGCAGGTAGATCCCCAGGACCAGCGAGGCGGGAACCAGGCCGAACACCAGAAAGCCGGCGGTCAACTTCCACTTGATCTTGAGGTCGCGGATTGCGGTCATATCATCGCCCTCGTTTGACTAACCCTGTTGGGCTTTTACGCGAACCCGGCGCCGGCGGCTTGCGCCGGCGCCGTGGTTGACGATCGCGGTTTGGGTCTAGGCGGTGCGCACCTTGGCGACGAAGCCGTCGACCTCGAGGCGCAGCTTCTCCGCCTGCTGGGAGAGCTCGCCCGCCGCCTGCAGCACCTGGCTCGAGGCCTGGCCGGTTTCGCCGGCCGCCTTGGTGACGCCGGAGATGTTGCTCGACACCTCGGTGGT
>CAZIVY010000498.1:0-1921 GCA_964542505.1 uncultured Rhodospirillaceae bacterium | reverse complement strand
CGCCATCGCGCCAGGTCAGGGTGTGCTTCATCCAATTGGCGTCGTCGCGTTCGGGGAAGTCCTCGCGGGCATGGGCGCCACGGCTTTCGGTGCGGTTGGCCGCGCCGGCTAGCGCCACCACCGCCTGGGCCACCAGATTGTCGAGTTCCAGCGTCTCCATCAAATCCGAGTTCCAGATCATCGAGCGGTCGGTGACGCCGACGTCGGCCACGCCCGCCGCCACCTCGCCGATGCGGCGCACGCCTTCCTCCAGGATTTCGCCGGTACGGAAAACGGCGCAGTTGGTCTGCATGACCTTCTGCATGGAATGGCGGAGGCGCGCGGTGGGCGTTCCGCCCTTGGCCTGGCGGAAGCGATCGAAGCGGTCCAGCGCCGCATCACTCGCGCCGGGGGGAAGGGATTTTTGCGCCTGGCCCGGGGCGACCAGTTCAAGGGCGCGCAGCGCCGCGGCGCGGCCGAAGACCACCAGATCGGAGAGTGAATTCGATCCCAGCCGGTTGGCGCCGTGGACGGAAACGCAGGCGGCTTCCCCCACCGCCATGAGGCCGGGGACCACCGCGTCGGGATTGCCGTCCTTCAGCGTCACCACCTCGCCGCGATAGGTGGTGGGAATGCCGCCCATGTTGTAGTGCACCGTGGGCAGCACGGGTATGGGCGCCTTGGTCAGATCCACGCCGGCGAAAACGCGCGCCGATTCGGTGATGCCGGGCAGGCGTTCGTGCAGCACCGAAGCGTCGAGGTGGTCGAGGTGGAGATAGAGGTGATCCTTCTCCGCCCCCACGCCGCGGCCCTCGCGAATTTCGATGGTCATGGCGCGGCTGACCACGTCGCGGCTGGCGAGATCCTTGGCGTGGGGGGCGTAGCGCTCCATGAAGCGTTCGCCATTGGCGTTCACCAGATATCCGCCCTCGCCGCGCGCGCCCTCGGTGATCAGGCAACCGGCGCCGTAAATGCCGGTGGGATGAAACTGGATGAATTCCATGTCCTGAAGCGGCAGGCCGGCGCGGAGCACCATGGCGTTCCCGTCGCCGGTGCAGGTGTGGGCGGAGGTGCAGGAGAAAAAGGTCCGCCCGTAGCCGCCCGTGGCCAGCACCGTCATGGGGGCGCGAAAGCGGTGCATGGCGCCGTCCTCGAGACTCCAGGCGACCACGCCGTGGCAGGCGCCCTCGTGCATGAGGAGATCGAGGGCGAAATACTCAATGAAGAATTCCACCTTGTGGCGCAGGCTCTGGCCGTAAAGCGTGTGCAGGATGGCATGGCCGGTGCGGTCGGCGGCGGCGCAGGTGCGCATGGCCGTGCCCTTGCCGAAATCGGTGGTCATGCCGCCAAAGGCGCGCTGATAAATCTTGCCCTCGGGGGTGCGGCTGAAGGGCACGCCGAACCGTTCCAGCTCGATCACCGCCGGAATGGCTTCGCGGCACAGATATTCGATGGCGTCCTGGTCCCCCAGCCAGTCGGAGCCCTTGACGGTGTCGTACATGTGCCAGCGCCAATTGTCCTCGCCCATATTGCCCAGCGCCGCCGACATGCCCCCTTGGGCGGCCACGGTATGACTGCGGGTGGGAAAGACCTTGGTGATGCAGGCGGTCTTGAGGCCGCCGGCGGCGAGGCCAAGCGCGGCGCGCAGGCCCGCGCCCCCCGCCCCCACCACCAGGGCGTCGAAGCCGTGATCCACGATGTCGTAGGCGGCCATGAACGTTCCTTCAGCCCGACAGGCCCAGGCGCAGCACCGCCAGCATGCCGGTAAGGCCAAGGACGCCGCAGGCGGCGTCAACCAGAAGCAGCGACCGCGCCTTCAGTTTTTCGTGGTGCACGTAATCCTCGATCACTTCATGCAGGCCGAATTTCAAGTGCCAATATCCGGCGCCCAGCACCAGCAGCGCCACCAGCGCCGCCAGCGGATTGGCAAAGGTCGCGGCCA
>CAZIVY010000497.1:0-1704 GCA_964542505.1 uncultured Rhodospirillaceae bacterium | reverse complement strand
TACCCGATACCAACGGCATCGAGTCGATTTCTGGCCTCCACGGCCTCGTCGATCAATTGATCGATGATGGCTTCGACGGGCTTGATGTCGCGGGCGAAGACGGCGGCGGGCCCGAGATCGATCATGCCTTGGGAACAATCGCCCGTTTCATAGGCGCGGCGCAGCGCGCGGCCGCTCACCAAGCCGCCATAGGCCGCGAAGTCGCGCACGCCGCGGCTTTCCAGCGCCTCGACGGCGCGGGCGGCCTCGTTGTCGAGGACGCGGTGATTGTGGCGGAAACTCTTCATCACCACGCGGTTGTCGAGTTCGGTCGCCGCGAGGATGCGCTGCTTGTAGGCGTCGTGGGCCCAGATCTCGCTCGCCGTCAGCATGCGCGATCCCACCAGCATGGCGTCGGCGCCCATGGCCATCGCCGCCACCAAATGCCGGCCCGTCCCCATGCCGCCGCCGATGGCGAGCGGCAGGTCCACCGCGTCGGCGGCAAGCACGGCCTGCACCATGTTGCCCACCATGTAGACGCCCGGATGGCCGCCCGCTTCGCCGCCCACCACCGATATCGCGTCGACGCCCATCTTCCGCGCGCTAAGCGCATAGCGGACCGCCGGAACCTTGTGGATCACGACGCAGCCGGCATCCTTCAGCCGGGGAAGAAACCGGCTGGGGCTGCCGCCGGAGGTTTCGACGAATTTCACCTTTTCCTCGACGACGGCGGCGATGTAGGGCGCCAGCCGTTCGTCGACGCCGGGACGGGCCGAAAACGCGATGCTGACTCCGAACGGCTTGCCGCCCGTAAGCTCGCGGCATTTCCGGATCTCGGCGCGGAAATCGCCGGGACTGTCCGGGAACGACAAGGCGGTGATGAAGCCCATGCAGCCGGCGTTCACGGCCGCGGCCACGTAGCGCGCGTCGGCGAGCAGGAACAGTCCCCCGCACAATATGGGGTGCGGGATTCCGAACAGTTCGGTCAGGCGCGTCCGGAATATTTGCGGGCGCACGGAGTCCTTTTCGTTCAATGGCGCCTGGGCGCCACCCGCATCAGCGGACGTTCACCCAGACGCTTTTTTCCTGGGTGAGTTCGCGCATCACCGAGAATCCCATTTCGCGCCCAAAGCCGCTGTTCTTGTAGCCGCCATAGGGCGCCATGGAGCTGACGGCGCCCCAGGTATTGATCCAGACGTTGCCGGCCTCGAAGGCCTGGGCCGCGCGCATGGCGCGGCCGACGTCGCGGGTGATGACCGACGCCGCGAGGCCGTAGGCGCAGTCGTTGGCCAGCGCCAGGGCCTCGCCCTCGTCCTTGAAGGTCAGGACCGACAGAACGGGCCCGAAGATTTCCTCGCGCGCGATCTTCATCGAGTTCTGCACGCCGTCGAAAATCACCGGTCCGACGAAATGGCCTTTCTCCAGCCCCTTCGGCACCTCGGCCCGGTAGGCCAGCCTGGCGTCGGCGATGCCGCTATCGATGTAGCCCTGGACGCGTTCCTTCTGCTTGGCGGAGATCAGCGGGCCCATGGTCGTGGCCGGATCCATTTGATCGCCGAGCTTCACCTTCTTGGCGTGCTCGATGACCTTTTCAAGCACCTTGTCGTGCAGGCTCTCATGCAAAAAGAGCCGCGAGCCGGCGGTGCAGACCTGGCCCTGGTTGCTGAAGATCGACATGGCGGCGATCTGCGCCGCCTGGTCGATGGGGGCGTCCTCGAAAACGAG
>CAZIVY010000496.1:0-2809 GCA_964542505.1 uncultured Rhodospirillaceae bacterium | reverse complement strand
CCGAGAGCATGGCGCTGACCGGCGGCTTGAACGCGGTCTATCGCGCCATGGAAAAGTCGGGCAAGGCGTTCGTGGCCGCGATCAACGGTTCGGCCTTGGGCGGCGGCTATGAAGTGGCGCTGGCCTGCCACCGGCGCATCGCCGCCGACCGCCGCCGGACCCGGATCGGCTTGCCGGAAGCCCGCCTCGGGCTGTTGCCGGGCGCGGGGGGCACGCAACGCCTGCCGCGCATGATCGGCATCCGCCGGGCCTTGCCGCTGCTGCTTGAAGGCAAGACCCTCGATCCCGCCCGGGCGCTGGCCGAAGGCTTGATCGACGCGGTCGTGCCACCCGAGCGGCTGCTGGCGGAAGCCAAGACCTGGCTGCTGGCGGAAGGCGCCAAGAACACGGTGAAGCCCTGGGACAAGAAAGGCTACCGCCTGCCCGATGCGGTGCAAAGCCCAGCCGGCTATGAAACCTTCATCGCCGGCAACGCCATGCTGCGCGCCAAGACGCAGGGCAATTACCCGGCGGCGCAGGACATCATGAGTTGCGTCTATGAAGGCTGCCAGGTGGACATGGACACCGGGCTGCGCATCGAAAGCCGGCGCTTCGCCCATTGCGTTACCTCGCCGCAGGCAAAAAACATGATCCGCACGCTGTTTTTCGGCATCAACGACGCCAACAGACTGGGGGGCCGGCCCGAGGCGCCGCCGAGCGAGTTCAAGCGCATGGGCGTGCTGGGCGCGGGCCTCATGGGCAGCGGCATCGCCTATGCCTCGGCCATGGCCGGGTTGGACGTGGTGCTGATCGACTCCAGCCAAGCCTTGGCCGACAAGGGCAAGGGCTACTCGCAATACCTTCTGGACAAGCAAGTATCGCGGAAGCGCATCGGCCAGGCCGAGCGCGACGCGGTGCTGGCGCGCATTACGGCCACCACCGACTACGCGGCGCTGAAAGGCTGCGAGCTGGTCATCGAAGCGGTGTTCGAGGACCGCGCCCTCAAAGCGCTGGTCACGCGCAAGGCGGAAGCCGTACTGGCGCCGGGCGCTGTCTTCGCCTCCAATACCTCGACGCTGCCCATCACCGGCTTGGCGGCGGCGAGCCAGCGGCCCGGCGATTTCATCGGGCTGCATTTCTTTTCGCCGGTGGAGAAGATGAAGCTGGTGGAAATCATCCGGGGTGGGGCGACCACCGATGCCTGCCTCGCCAAGGCGATGGATTTCGTCAAGCGCATCCGCAAGACGCCCATCGTGGTCAACGACGCGCGCGGCTTCTACACCAGCCGCGTGGTCTCGACCTTTCTGCTCGAAGGCGCCGTCCTGCTGGCCGAGGGCGTGGCGCCGGCGTTGATCGAGAACGCTGGACGCAAGGCCGGCATGCCGGTGGGGCCGCTGACCTTGGCCGACGAGGTGGGCATCGACCTGATGCTGAAAATCCGCCTTCAGACGCGCCAGGATTTGGGGATTGCGTTTCCGCGCACGGTCGCCGATGGCGTGCTTGAATTGATGGCCGCCAAGCTTGGCCGCACGGGCCGCAAAACCGCCAAAGGTTTTTTCGACTACCACGCCGACGGGCAAAAGCGCCTGTGGCCGGGCTTGAAGCAGCATTTCCCGCCGGCGGCCGGCCAGCCCGGCTTGCCCGAGGTCATCAAGCGCCTGATGTACGTGCAATCGGTGGAAACCAGCCGCTGCCTGGAGGAAAAGGTTGTCTTGACCCCGCGCGACGCCGATGTTGGCTCGGTTCTGGGCTGGGGATTCGCGCCCTTCCTGGGCGGCACTATCGGCCAGATTCACACGGTTGGGGTTGCGCCCTTCGTCGCCGAATGCGACCGGCTGGCCAAGGCCCACGGGCCGCGATTCGCGCCGCCCCAACTGCTGCGCGACATGGCGGCGCGGGGGGCGAGCTTCTATACGGCCTGAGCGGCGGCCAGCACGGCGCGCGGTGTTCTCGTTTCCGGCGGTTATTTAGACGCCAGCATGGCCAGAGCGACGGAAACGGTGAACACCGCCACGGCGGTGGACACCAGAATGGCGCTCGCCGTCGGTTCGGCTTCGATGTCGTAGGCGCGCGCCAGAACGAACACGTTGGCGGCGGTTGGCAACGTCGCCAAGATCACCGCGATGGCGGTCAGCAGCGGGTCGAGGGCGAAAACATAGCGCGCCGCCAACCATACGATCAGCGGATAGACGATCAGCTTGGCCACGACCAGCATGAAGATGCGGCCGAAGCGGGCGGCGATCGGCGCGCCCACCAGGTTCGCGCCCAGCGCGAACAAGGCGCAGGGCGCCGCCGCCGCGGCCAGCAGATCGCCGAATGCGGCGATCGTCGTCGGCAAGGGAATGCCGCCGGTGCGCCAAGCGAACCCCATGGCGATCGCGATGAGCAAGGGATTGTTCGTCACCCGGCCCAGCGCATGGCGGGCGATGGCCAACCATGAGGGATGCTCCCCGGTGCTGGCTTCGACGATGGCGGTGGTCAGGGCGATGTAAATGGTGGTGTCCAGCGCCACCACCAACGCGGCCGGTAGCGCCGCCTGGTCGCCGAACACGGCAATGGTCAGCGGCACGCCGATGTACCCGACATTGCCGTATGCCGACGCCATGGCTTGAATGCCATGTTCCGCGATGCGGCCGGGAAACAGCATCCGGCCGGCCGCCATGCTCGACGCGTACAACAGCAAACCGCAGCCGGTATAGGCGGCGAAGAATGGCCACGCGACCGCCGCCTGGGGCGCCTGGCTCACCTTCATGAACAGCATCGCCGGCAGCGCGAAGCGGAAGACAAAGGCGTTGAGCGCGGCGCTGGCGCCGTCCGGCAACAACCGCCA
>CAZIVY010000495.1:0-2437 GCA_964542505.1 uncultured Rhodospirillaceae bacterium | reverse complement strand
TGCGCCGGCGGCGGCTACGAACTGGCGCTCAGCACCGAGCGCATCGTCATGGCCGACGACGGCGCCACCTCGGTGTCGCTGCCCGAGGTGCCGCTGCTGGCGGTGCTGCCGGGCACCGGCGGGCTGACGCGCCTGGTCGATAAGCGAAAGGTGCGCCGCGACCGCGCCGACGTGGTGTGCACGCTGGAGGAAGGCGTCAAGGGCAAGCGGGCGGTGGACTGGAACCTGGTGGACGAGGTGGTGCCGCGCTCGCGCCTGCTGGCGGCGGCGCGCGAGCGGGCGGGCGAAATGGCGGCGCGCTCCGACCGCCCGGCCGGCGCCGAGGGCATCCGCCTGACGCCGCTTGTGCGGCGCATCGGTGACGGCCGCATCGACTACGCTTTTGTGCGCGCCGTGGTCGACCGCGAGCGCGGGACGGCGGAGATCATTGTCCAAGGGCCGGACGCCATGCCCCCCGACGGCGCCGCTGGCGTTCATGCACAAGGCGCGGCGTTCTGGCCGCTGGCGCTGGCGCGCGAATTGGACGATCTCATTCTTTACTTGCGCGCCAACGAGGCGCGGGCGGGCCTGTGGATCTTCCGCGCCGAGGGCGACGCCGAGAAGGTCGAGGCCCATGACCGCTTGCTGCTCGATTGGGG
This sequence comes from uncultured Rhodospirillaceae bacterium, assembly GCA_964542505.1. Lineage (GTDB taxonomy): Bacteria > Pseudomonadota > Alphaproteobacteria > Ferrovibrionales > Ferrovibrionaceae > CAZIVY01. Next base: position 1,799 of record CAZIVY010000495.1, on the reverse strand, counting down.
CGGCGACTGGCTGGTACGCGAGGTCGTGCTCCTGTGGAAGCGGACCCTGAAGCGCCTCGATTGCAGCTCGCGGTCCATCTTCGCGCTGATTGAGCCCGGATCGTGCTTCACCGGCACCTTGCTCGAACTGGCGCTGGCCGCCGACCGCTCCTACATGCTGGCCGGCGCCCGCGCCGGCGACAACCGCCCGCCGGCCACGGTTCGGCTCAGCGAAATGAACTTCGTCGCCTACCCCGCCGCCAATGGCCTGTCGCGCCTCGCCGCGCGCTGGCTCGATCGCCCCGAACGCGTGGACGAACTCAAGGGCGACATCGCCCGCGACCTCGACGCCGCCGCCGCCGAGGCCGCCGGGTTGGTGACCCTCACCCCCGACGACATCGACTGGGAGGACGAGGTGCGCGTCGCCATCGAGGAGCGGACGGCGTTCTCGCCCGACGCCCTGATCGGCATGGAAGCCAATCTGCGTTTCGCCGGACCGGAAACGGCGGAAAGCAAGATTTTCGGCCGCCTGTCGGCGTGGCAGAACTGGATCTTCCAGCGCCCCAACGCCGTGGGCGACGAGGGTGCGCTCAAGCTTTACGGCAGCGGACGGCGCAGCCGCTTCGACAAGCGGAGGGTGTGATGGCCATCGACTATGGCGAACGCATCCCCAACAACGTCGATCTGAGCGGGAACCGCCGCCTGCAACGGGCGCTGGAGGAATGGCAGCCCAAATTCCTCGACTGGTGGCGCGACATGGGCCCCGACGGTTTTCAGGCGAAGGACGTCTATTTGCGCACCGCCGTCAGCGTCGAACCCGGCGGCTGGGCGCAATTCGACTATGTGCGCATGCCCGACTACCGCTGGGGAATTTTCCTCGATCCGGCCACGGCCGACCGCCGCATCGGGTTCGGCGACCACATGGGCGAGCCGGTGTGGCAGGAAGTGCCCGGCGAATATCGCGGCGTGCTTCGGCGTCTGGTCGTCACCCAGGGCGACACCGAGCCGGCTTCGGTGGAACAGCAGCGGCTTCTCGGCCGCACCTGCCCTTCGCTCTACGACCTGCGCAACCTGTTCCAGGTGAACGTCGAGGAAGGCCGGCATCTGTGGGCCATGGTCTATATTCTCGACGCCCATTTTGGCCGCGACGGGCGCGAGGAAGCCGAGGCGCTGTTGCAGCGCCGCTCCGGCGACCGCGACAAGCCCCGCATTCTCGGCGCCTTCAACGAGCCGACGCCGGACTGGCTGTCCTTTTTCATGTTCACCTTCTTCACCGACCGCGACGGCAAGTACCAGCTTGCCAGCCTGGTGGAATCCGGCTTCGACCCCTTGTCGCGCACCTGCCGCTTCATGCTCACCGAGGAAGCGCATCACATGTTCGTCGGCGAGTCCGGCATCGGCCGCATCGTGCAACGCACCTGCGAATTGATGCGCGAGCACAAGACCGACGACGTCCGCCGATTTGGCGCCATCGATCTCGCCACCTTGCAGAAATATCTCAATTTCCACTGCTCGGTGTCGCTCGACCTTTTCGGTTCGGAGATTTCCACCAACGCCGCGAACTACTACACCATGGGCCTGAAGGGCCGTTACCAGGAAGCCGGCAAGGCCGACGACCATCGCCTCAAGGACGCCCACTACCCGGTTCAGGAATGGACAGGAGGCAAGATCCGCGCCGCCGAGCAACCGGCGCTGCTGGCGTTGAACGAGCGCCTGCGCGACGACTACATCGTCGATTGCCAGCGCGGCGTCACGCGCTGGAACAAGATCATCGGCCAGGCCGGGATCGGCGTCACCCTGAGCCTGCCCCACCGCGCCTT
>CAZIVY010000494.1:0-3780 GCA_964542505.1 uncultured Rhodospirillaceae bacterium | reverse complement strand
CCGACCGTGGCGGATCGTCACAAAAGCCGGTAGTTATCCAATGTGCCGCAAAGTCGGGCGCTTGGGAATGAGCGAATTGAGTTTGCTGGACAACCTGACGGAACTGCCGCGCGCCTTCGACCGCGGGGCGGCGGCGCGCGGTCGCGACGCCTGGCTGGAACTGGCGGCGGCCGGCCCCCCTGCGCGCGCCGCGTTCGTGCGCGCCCTCGCCGCGGACCGCCGCGGCGCGGCCCTGCTCGACGCCATCTTCGGCAACAGTCCCTTCCTCGGCCAGTGCCTGCTGCACGAGCCCGATTTCGCGGCCCAGCTGCTGGCGCGGCCGCTCGAGGCCAGCGCCGAGGCTGTCCTTGGCGGCATGCGCGATGCGGCCAAGGCCGCCCACAGCGCGCCGGATCTGATGGCACCGCTCCGAGTCGCGCGCCGGCGTTTCGCGTTGACGGCGGGCATGGCCGATATTGGCGGGGCCTGGAATGCGGATCGGATCACCGCCGCGCTCAGCGATTTCGCCGATGCCGCCATCGGCGCCGCGGTTCGACGGCTGTTGGCGGACGGCGCGCGCGAGGGGCATTTCCAACTGCCCGACCCGGAAGACCCCGCGCGCGGCAGCGGGTTCATCCTTATCGGCATGGGCAAACTCGGCGCGCGCGAGCTCAATTACTCCAGCGATGTCGATCTCCTGGTGCTGTACGCGCCGATACCCGGCGTGCATGTCGGCCGCCGCGACATTCAGGAGACTTTTGTCCGCATGACGCGGTCGCTGGTCCGCATCCTGCAAGAGCGCACCGAGGACGGTTATGCTTTCCGCGTCGACTTGCGGCTGCGCCCCGATCCTGGCGCGACCCCGGTGGCGCTATCGACGCCGGCGGCGGAAAATTACTACGAATCGCTCGGCCAAAACTGGGAACGCGCGGCGATGATCAAGGCCCGTCCCGTGGCCGGCGATCTCGACGCCGGGCGCGAATTTCTCGCCCGGTTGCAGCCGTTTAGCTGGCGCCGAAACCTGGACTTCGCCGCCATCGAGGACATCCACTCGATCAAGCGGCAGATCCACGCCCATAAGGGCCACGGCGCCGTTGCCATCCACGGGCACAACATCAAGCTTGGGCGCGGCGGCATCCGCGAAATCGAGTTCTTCGCCCAGACCCAGCAACTGATCGCCGGCGGGCGCGACCCGCGGCTGCGCAGCCCGCGCACCTGCGACGCGATCCGCGCCCTGGCCGCCACCGGCCGCATTGCCCCCGCCGTCGCCGACGAATTGATCGACGCCTACTGGTACCTGCGCCGGCTGGAACATCGCCTGCAAATGGTGAAGGACGAACAGACCCACACGTTGCCCAACGACGACGCCGGACTGGCGCACATCGCGGTGTTCAGCGGCGAGGACCCGGCGGCGTTCCAGGCGCGGCTCAAGCGCGTGCTCGAAACCGTGCAGCGCCACTACGACGCGTTGTTCGCCAAGGCGCCTCCCTTGGGCAGCGTTGGCGGCAGCCTGGTGTTCACCGGCGCCGAGGACGATCCTGAAACCACTAAGACGCTGGCGTCGCTGGGCTTCGAGAAGCCGTCCGAAATCGCCGCCAGCGTGCGCGGTTGGCACCACGGCCGCTACCGCGCCATGCGCTCCGAGCGCGCGCGCGAAAAATTGACCGCGATCATGCCGCATTTGCTGGAGGCCCTGTCGCGCACCGCCAGCCCCCAACTGGCGTTTCTGCGCTTCGACGAATTTCTCGGCCGCCTTCCCGCCGGCGTGCAACTGTTCTCGCTGCTCCACGCCAATCTCGATCTGCTCGCCGTGGTGGCCGACGTCATGGGGACGGCGCCGCGGCTGGCCGCGCATCTGAGCCGCCATCCGGCGCAGTTCGACGCCATGCTCGGCGGGGATTTTTTCGCGCCCCTGCCGGCGGCCACGGCGTTGACCGCGGAGGCGGCGGAGAAACTCGACGCCGAGCGCGACTTTCAGGACAAGCTCGACGCCGCGCGGCGCTGGGCCGGGGACCGGCGCCTGCAAGTGGGCCTGCAACTTCTTCGCGGCCGCATCGGCGCCGAGGGCGCGGGCCAGGCCTTCAGCGCCGTCGCCGAGGCGGCGCTGGCGGCGTTGGCGCCGCGCGTCGAGGCGGAGTTCGCGTTGACGCACGGAAAGATCGAGGGCGGCCGCCTGGCGGTGGTCGGCATGGGCCGTCTGGGTAGCGGCGAGATGACGATCGAGTCCGATCTCGACCTCATTCTGGTTTACGACCACGACGCGGTGGACGCGTCGGATGGCCGGCGGCCGCTTTCGCCCAGTCACTATTACGGCCGCCTGTGCCAGCGCGTCATCAACGCCGTCACCGCGCCCACCGGCGAGGGTCCGCTCTACGCCGTGGACATGCGCCTCAGGCCGTCGGGAAACGCCGGCCCGGTGGCGGTGTCGCTGGCCGGATTCCTGGATTACCAGCGTCAATCGGCGTGGACGTGGGAGCACATGGCCTTGACGCGGGGCCGCGTGGTCGCCGGACCGCCCGCGTTGGCGGCGGCGATTGGGCGCGCGGTGCGCGAGATCCTGTGCCGCCCGCGCGATCCGGCGGTCCTGGTGGCCGACGTCGCCTCCATGCGCGAGAAGATCGCGGCCGAGCACGGCGCCACCGACCCTTGGGCGGTCAAGCACGTGCGTGGCGGGCTGATCGACATCGAGTTCATCTGCCAGTATTTGCAATTGCGCCATGCCGCCGCGGCGCCCGAGGTCCTGCACACCCACACGCCGGCGGCGCTCCGCGCGCTGGCCGGCGCCGGATGTCTCGACCGCGCCGTGGCCGGCGACCTGCTGGCCGCCCACCGGTTACTCGACGGCGTGCTGGGGTTGACGCGCCTCTGCCAGGCGGAAAATTTCGATCCCGCCGCCGCAAGTCTGGGTTTGAAAAAGGCCTTGGCCCGCGCGGTGGATGTGGAGGACTTCGCGTTGCTCGGGCCGCGCCTCGTGGCCACCGAGCGCCGCGTCGCCGAACACTTCCGCAAGTTGGTCGAAATACCCGCCTCGCAAGGGCGGGTCTGACATTCCCCGGGACAGTCTCGGCTTTATGTAGGGGCGGGTTTGAAACCCGCCCGTACAAACCCGCCCGTACGCGGCGGTCAGGCGGGAACGGCTTGCTTGCCCTTGGCCTTGCCGGTCTTCGCGGCCTCCCGCACCCGGTCGGGGGGGAACCAGACGGTGACGGTCGTTCCTTCATTGACCCGGCTCGCGAGTTCGAGCCCGCCGCCGTGCAACTCCGCCAGCTTCTTGGTCAGCGGCAGGCCGAGCCCGGTGCCTTCGCGCAGCATGCCGTTGTCCACCCGCCCGAAGGTGCTGAAGGCGACCTCGATCTTGTCGTCGGGAATGCCGATTCCGGTGTCGACGACCTTGATTTCGAAGCGCCGCTCTGGCGCCGGCCCAAGGCCAGCCCGGACGGCGACGCGGCCGCCGGGCTTGGTGAACTTGATCGCGTTGGCGACGAGATTGACCAGAATTTGCCGCAGGCGCCCGCTATCGGCATGCAGTTGGGGCAGATCCGCCGGCGTGGCCGTTTCGACCTCAAGGCCGGCGGTGACGGCCTGCTGGCGCAACAGATTGACCACGTCATCGATCAGCGTCGCCACGTCCACCGCCTCTTCGCTCATGTCGATGCGGCCGGACTCGATGCGCGACAGATCGAGGATGTCGTTGATGAGCCGCGCCAGGTGGGTGCCGCTCTGATGAATGTATTTCGCGTACTCCAGATAGCGCGGGTTGTCGACCTTGCCGTGCAACTGCTGGTCGATCACCTCGGCGAA
>CAZIVY010000493.1:0-2281 GCA_964542505.1 uncultured Rhodospirillaceae bacterium | reverse complement strand
CCAGCTCCGGCGCCCGCGCCCGGAGAAAGGTGATGGCGACGGCGATGGTGATGTCGGCCATGGTCATGGTCTTGCCCAGCGCCCAGGGGCTGTAGGTTCGCGCCTCCAGCGCCTTGAGGCCGCCCGCCGCTTGCGCCAACAGGTGCTGCCGCCAAGGCTCGTGCACTTTTTCGGGAGGACGCTGGCGTATCTCATAGCCCGCGGCTATGGCCTTATCGAGCACGCCGGTGGCCAGCGCCATGACTTGCAGGCAATCGCGGCGCGCCTTGCCGCTGGCGGGGATGGATTGCTTGGCGGGAGGCACCAGCGTCTGCACATAGTCGAGGATGGCGCCGCTTTCGATCAATTGCTCGCCGCCGTCGAGGACAAGCGCCGGCAAGCGGCCGAGCGGATTGAAGGCAAAGCCGGCCTTGGGGTCCGCGGCGAGGGAAAGATAATCGCGCTCGTGCGCGATGCCCTGTAGCGTCATCTCGATGGCGACGCGGCGGGTATAAGGGGAAAGATTGCGGCCGACGAGTTTCATCGCGGTTCCTTGCGGTTGAAAGCCTCAGGCCGCGATGCGGTCGAGTTCGGCGAGGAGACGGTCGCCCATGGCGCGGGTGGAAACCTGGGTCATGCCGGGTTGCATGATGTCGGCGGTGCGGGCGCCCGCCGCGAGCACGGCACTGACGCCCTTTTCGACGATATCGGCGTCGCCGGCCAGGTCGAAGGAATAGCGCAAGCTCATGGCCAGGCTCAGCACCATGGCGAGCGGATTGGCCACCCCAAGCCCTGCGATATCGGGGGCGGAGCCGTGGACGGGTTCGTAGAGCGCCAGGCGCCGCCCGGTGGCGTCGGCGGCGCCAAGGGAGGCCGAGGGCAGCATGCCCAGCGAGCCGGTGAGCATGGCGGCCACGTCGGAGAGAATGTCGCCGAACAGATTGTCGGTGACCATGACGTCGAACTGCTTGGGATTGCGCACCAGCTGCATGGCGCCGTTGTCGGCGTACATGTGTTCCAGCGCCACGTCGGCGAAGCGCTCGGCGTGCAGGCGCGTGACTTCTTCCCGCCACAGCACGCCCGATTCCATCACATTGGCCTTTTCCAGCGAGGTCACCTTGCGCCGGCGCTTGCGCGCCAGCTCGAAGGCCACCTCGGCCACGCGGCGGATTTCGCTGGTGGTGTAGACCTGGGTGTTGACGCCACGGCGCTCGCCCTTGCCCAGATCCTCGATGCCGCGCGGTTCGCCGTAATAGAGCCCGCCGGTCAGCTCGCGCAGGATGATGATGTCGAGGCCCTTGACCACCTCGGGCTTCAGGGTCGAGGCGCCCACCAGCGCGTCGAAGCAAACCGCCGGGCGCAGATTGGCGAACAAGTCCATTTCCTTGCGCAGGCGCAACAACCCGCGTTCGGGCTTCTTCGCGAAGGGCAGCCCGTCCCATTTCGGCCCGCCCACGGCCCCGAACAGCACGCAGCCCGCCGCCTTCGCCTTGTCCAGCGTCTGGTCCTGGAGCGGCGTGCCATGCGCGTCGAGGGCGGCGCCGCCCACCAAGTCCTCGGCCAGATCGAAGCGCACGCCGCGCCGGCGTCCGAGCCAGTCGATGACCCGGCGGGTCTCGGCCATCACTTCCGGGCCGATGCCATCGCCGGGCAGAAGCAGGATTTGTCGGTTGGCGGCCATGGCGCGATTCGCGTTCAGCGCCGGGCGCGGGCGTCGAGCCAGGGCTGCAGCGCCCGCTGCTCGCTCTCGAAGCGGGTGATATCCGTGTCTTTTTCCAGCGACATGGCGATGTCGTCAAGGGCGTGGAGCAGGCAATGGCGGCGGAAGGGCTCGATGGCGAAGGTCAATACGTCGCCGTCGGGGCGGGTGATTTCCTGCTTTTCCAGGTCGATGGTGAACACGGCGTTGGCGCCGCGGCCGGCGTCTTCCATCAGCGTTTCCACCTGCTCGGGCGGCAGCTTGATGGGCAAAATGCCGTTCTTGAAACAGTTGTTGTAGAAAATGTCGGCGAAGGACGACGCGATGACGCAGCGGATGCCGGCGTCGAGCAGCGCCCAGGGCGCGTGCTCGCGCGACGAGCCGCAGCCGAAATTCTCGCCGGCGATGAGCACCGCCGCCTGGCGGTAGGCGGGCTGGTCGAGCACGAAGCCGGGCTTGGGCTTGCCGTCGGTGTGGTGACGCATCTCGTAGAACAGTCCCTTGCCCAGCCCGGTGCGTTCCACCGTCTTCAGGAACTGCTTGGGGATGATCATGTCGGTGTCGACATTGACCATGGGCAGCGGCGCGGCGACGCCGCGGAGG
>CAZIVY010000492.1:0-14932 GCA_964542505.1 uncultured Rhodospirillaceae bacterium | reverse complement strand
CCCGTTTCTCCGGCGAAATATACGAGAACAACCCGCCTTGATCCTCGAACCGCCCACGCATTACGATACTCCCTCGCCACCGCAAGCGCAGGGAATCACCCCATCGCACTCGCGGCAAGGGTTTTTCAGCAAACTGCTAGTGTCGTTCAGGTTCCGAAGTTTGCCCCGAGTCCGATATTGGTGATCTGGCAAACTTCGGAACCACGGCACTGGAAACAGCCACTCGCCCCGAGGGCCTGCCCTTCGACGCGCGCATGGCCCTACTACCCGCCATCGCTGATTCGCGCCCCTGGCGGCGTTGCCGCCAATATATAGCGCGCAAGGCGCGCCGGGCGCGGACCATGGATGAAGGGTACAAAACTATTGAATCGGCACCACTTCCGCGACTTCGTGAGTGGCGTGTCGCGACCCGCGAAGTCGCGAAAGTCGGTGCTAGGGAGCCGCCGCGAGGCGGCGTCTCGAAGGGCGGTGGGCGGCGGTAGAAGGCGTGGTTAAGCGCCGTCTTCGGGCGCCGCGGCGTCCTCGCCGTCCCCGGCCTCGCCCTCGGCCTCCGGTTGTGGAACCGCGCCTTCCTCGAAGATTTGTTCGGGGGCGGGCGCGCCGCCGCCAGCCTGAACCTGCGCTTCCGCTTCCGAGCGCGCCACGTTGACGTTCACCGTCACCAACACTTCCGGGTGCAGCGCGGCGCGCAGCCGGTGGACGCCGAGCGTCTTGATGGGCACGTTGAGGAGCACCTGCCGCCGGGCAAGGTTGAAGCCGGCGGCGGTCACCGCGTTGGCCACGTCGGCGGCGCTCACCGAGCCGTAGAGCTGCCCGGATTCGCCCGCCTGCCGCAACAAGGTGACGGTCAGGTTTTCCATCCGCGTCGAGACCTGTTCGGCCTCCTTGCGCAAGGTCAAGTTGCGCGCTTCCAACTGCGTGCGGTCGCGCGCGAATCTTTCCCGGTTGGCCGCGCTGGCGCGCAACGCCTTTTTCTGCGGCAGCAGGAAATTGCGGGCAAAGCCGTCCTTGACCCTGACCACGTCGCCCATCTGGCCAAGTTTTTCCACGCGCTCGAGCAAGATCACTTCCATCGCTAACTCCCCTTCTTCGGCCCGCTACCGGCCCAGCGCCGCCGCCACTGAACCCACTGTTCGATCACGCCGATCAGCGCCACCATGAACAGGGTGGCGATAAAAATCCCCAACACGCCATAGACCGCCAGCAACACCAGTTGCGGCCCCTGGGTGCGGTAGGCAACGGCGTGCAGCAACCCAAGTCCTTGAAAAAAATACGCCATGATCACGATCGCTTCGACCGTGAGGCCGACAAAACCCGTCGGGCCTCCCAAGGCGCCCACCGCCGCCGCCGCCGCCAGAACCGCCACCAGCGCCCGAGGCAGTTCGATGTCGGCCATGGCGGGCGAGGGCCGCAGATTGCGGCGGAAGCGCGCCGCCAAGCCCTGGGCGAGCGCGCCGTTGATCGCCATCATGGCCATCCAACTGGCGGCAATAAGACCGGGCATGACCTGGGCCAAATCGTCGCTGGCCGCAACCTTCATGCCGCCTGGGGGGGTCAGCATGGACAGGGCCCGTTCCAGGGCCGGGCGCAGAGCCCCCAACAGGCCGCCCTCGGTTCCGCTCGTGGCGACGATCGCGACCAAGGCGCCGGCCGCCGCCAACCCCGCCAGCCAGTTCACCAGGAGGCCGGTTGGGAACCACACCCGCGCCTTGTCGGGACCATCGCGCCACAGCAGGGCTTGGCGCACCAGAATGATTGCCGGCAATGCGAACGTCACCAAGTAACCGAGCGCCGCCGCCCAGCCGATTCCGGCCGTGGCCGCGGTCCCCGCCAGGCCCGCCAGCGTCACCGCCGCGACCCCGTAAACCAACCCGACGTAGAACAGCGGCAATGGCGCCAGATAGGCCAGCACCATGGCGCCCAGCGACCCGAACAGCAGCACCAGGACAAGGGCCGCGCTCAGGGCGCCGGCCGCCAGGCTGAAGCCGATAGCTCGCACCATTGCTCGAACAGCCTTCTAGCGCCCGGTAACGGAAATTCGCCCGTCACCCCCCGAGATACAAGAGAAAGTCATGGGTGCCCGAAAACGTGCCTCCTCCCCCTCGATGGGGGAGCGATGGGGTGGGGGTGCAGCCCGCATATCCGGTTCCGGGCGCTAGCGGACGAGGAAGGGCAGCAAGGCGAGTTGCCGCGCCCGCTTGATGGCGGTCGCCAATTCGCGCTGCTTCTTGCCCGATACCGCGGTGATGCGGCTGGGGACTATCTTGCCGCGCTCCGACAGGAAACGCGACAGCAGCTTGACGTCCTTGAAGTCGATCTTCGGCGCGTTCGCGCCGGTGAACGGGCAGGATTTGCGCCGGCGGAAAAAGGGCCGCCGTGCCCCCGCCGCCGCGCCCCCGCCGCCGCCGCCGCTGTCACCAAACGAGCTCATGTCTTGCCTCCTGCCTCGGCGCCGCCGCCACCGCCACCGCTAACGCCAGCGCTAACGCCACCACCGAATCCGCTCCGGTTGCGGCCCGAATCGCCGTCCCTGGGACGCCGGTCGCCTCTGTCCCCCCGGCCGCCACGGTCGCCACGATCCCCGCGGTCACCGCGGTCACCGCGGTCGCGGCTTTGCAGCATCGCCGATGGGCCTTCCTCCAGCGCCTCGACGCGCACGGTCAGGAAGCGCAGGATGTCCTCGCTGATACCCATGTTGCGCTCAAGTTCCTTGATCGCCGCCGGCGGCGCCGAAAGATTGAGCAGGACGTAGTGGCCCTTGCGGTTCTTCTTGATGCGGTAGGTCAGCGACCGCAGGCCCCACATCTCGGTCTTGGCGACTTCGCCGCCATTCGCCTTGACGATATCGGTGAACTGCTGCGCCAGGGCCTCCACTTGCGCGGTGGAAACATCCTGACGGGCGATGAACACGTTCTCGTAGAACGGCATCGATCTATTCTCCTTCTGGCTGTTCGCGGTTCGGAGCCCGAGGAATATCCCTGGGCCGCCCGAACCTAGCCGGTGGACCTAAGGCCCGGCCGGCAAGGAGCTATGGTGCGGCGCACTATACGCGCCCGCCGCCGGGGTGCAAGTGGGCATGCCGGATCGCGCCCTGGGCGGAGTTATCAGTTGTCAGCCGTCAGTTTTCAGTTATTGGTTACCGACCACTGATGTTACGACTCTGACCGTTCGTTCCCTCCCGTCGTCATGCCCGGCCCCCGGGTTTAACCCGGGGGTGATCCGGGCATCCACGATCCATGGATCGCCGGGTCACCCCCGGACTGTGATCCGGGGGCGGCGATGACGGATGGATGGAGGGGATATCGAATGTTGGAAACACAACACTGGCAACTGACAACTGACAACCGATGACCGATCCGTCCACCCGCGCCTTCGTTTTTCCCGGCCAGGGCAGCCAGGCCGTCGGCATGGGCCGAGATCTGGCGGCGGCGTTCCCGGCGGCGCGGCTGGTGTTCGAGGAAGTGGACGAGGCGCTGCAACAGAAACTGTCGCGCCTGATGTTCGAGGGGCCGGAAAGCGACCTGGTGCTCACCGAAAACGCGCAGCCGGCGCTGATGGCCGTGAGCCTCGCCGTCGTGCGCGTTCTCGAAGGCGAAGGCGGTCGGCGCCTGGCCGACAGGTGCGCCTTTGTCGCCGGCCACAGCCTGGGCGAATATTCGGCGCTGACGGCGGCGCGCGCCTTGACGATCGCCGACGCGGCGCGCCTGTTGAAGCGGCGCGGCGAGGCCATGCAGCGCGCGGTTCCGGTGGGCAAGGGCGCCATGGCGGCGCTGCTCGGGCTCGACTTGCCGGCGGCCCTTGAACTTGCGGCCGAAGCGTCGCAAGGCGAGATTTGCGCTTGCGCCAATGACAACGCCCCGGGGCAGGTGGTGGTGTCGGGCGACAGGGCGGCGGTGGAGCGCGCGGTGGCGCTGTCCAAGGCCAAGGGGGCCAAGCGGGCGATCATGCTGCCGGTCAGCGCGCCGTTTCATTGCGCCTTGATGCAGCCGGCGGCGGAGGTCATGGCGCGCGAGCTTGAGCGAACCACCCTGGCGCCGCCCACGGTGCCGCTGGTGGCCAACGTGACCGCGCGCGCGGTGTCCGATCCGGCGACGATCCGCGATCTTTTGGTGCGCCAGACGACGACCACGGTGCGCTGGCGCGAAAGCGCGCTATGGATGAAGGAAAAAGGCGTCGCCACCCTGGTGGAACTGGGCGCGGGCAAGGTGCTGTCCGGCCTGGCGCGGCGCATCGACCCGGACCTGGTGGGGATCGGAGTCGGCGCCCCGGCGGATATCGACACGATTCTCAAGACCCTTGCGGGGTGATCATGTTCGATTTGAAGGGAAAGTCAGCGTTGATTACCGGCGCCTCCGGCGGCATCGGCGCCGCCATCGCCGGCGCGCTCCATGCCCAAGGCGCGGCGGTGGGGCTTTCGGGCACCCGCCAGGCGGCGCTGGCGGCGCTGGCGGTAAAACTCGGCCAGCGGGCGCATGTCTTGCCGGCCGATCTGTCGTCCGCGGCGGACACCGACGCACTGGTGGGACGCGCCGAACAGGCCATGGGGCAGGTGGATATTCTCGTCAACAACGCCGGCATTACCCGCGACGGCCTGGCGGTGCGCATGAAGGACGAGGACTGGCAGGCGGTGATCGACGTCGATCTTGGCGCCGCTTTTCGCCTCAGCCGCGCGGCCCTGCGGGGCATGATGAAGCGGCGCTTCGGGCGCATCATCAGCGTTACGTCGGTGGTGGGGACGACCGGCAATCCGGGGCAGGTGAACTACTGCGCCGCCAAGGCGGGCCTGGTGGGCATGGCCAAGTCGCTGGCCCAGGAAGTGGCCTCGCGCGGCATTACGGTCAATTGCGTGGCGCCGGGGTTCATCGCCACGGCGATGACCGAAAAGCTGGACGAAAAGCAGCGCGACGCCATTTTCGGCCGCATCCCCGTTGGCCGCATGGGTAGCCCGGCCGAGATCGCCGCCGCCGTCGTTTACCTTTGTTCAACCGAAGCCGCCTATGTCACCGGTCAGACCTTGCATGTCAACGGCGGCATGGCCATGATCTAGCCCGGTCTGGGCAAGGCTCCTAGGCAAGGAGGGGGAACTATGGTATCTAGCCCCGCTTTTTCGCCGTTGCCGCGATCCTGCGGCGCGGCGGCGCGTCGTCCGTAGCCAATCCGGGAAAGGCAAAATGACTCAAGCCAATAGCGACATCGCCGAACGCGTGAAGAAGATCGTCGTCGAGCATCTCGGGGTGGAGGTCAAGAAGGTCACCGAAGCAGCGAGCTTCATCGATGATCTTGGCGCCGACAGCTTGGACACGGTCGAATTGGTCATGGCCTTCGAAGAGGAATTCGGCGTCGAGATTCCCGACGACGTGGCGGAGAAGATCCTGACCGTCAAGGACGCCATCGACTACATCAAGCAGCACTCGGCTTGAGGGCAGCCGCCGCCTACGCATCCCAGGGCCCATGACAGCGCGCCGGGTGGTGGTAACGGGTCTCGGCTTGGTGACGCCCTTGGCGTCCGGGGTCGAGGCGACGTGGCGGCGCTTGCTCGCCGGCGAATCCGGCATCGGGCCGATCAAGCGCTTCGACCCCAAGGACATGCCGGCCAAGATCGCCGGCGAGGTCAAGCTTAACGGCGGACCCGATGGCTTCCGTCCGGACGATTGGATGGAGCCGAAGGACCGCAAGCGGGTCGACGATTTCATCCTGTTTGGCGTTGCCGCCGCAAGCCAGGCCGTAGCCGATTCCGGCTGGACGCCGGCGGACGAAGACGCGCGTTGCCGGGCGGGCGTGTTGATGGGCTCCGGCATTGGCGGCCTGCCGGGCATCGAGGAAGCGGCGATCACGCTCCGCGACAAGGGTCCGCGCCGCATCAGCCCCTTTTTCATTCCCGGGCGGTTGATCAACCTGCTGTCCGGGCATATCTCCATGCGCTATGGCCTTAAGGGCCCCAATCACGCCGTGGTCACCGCTTGCTCCTCCGGCGCCCACGCCATCGGCGACGCCGCCCGGTTGATTATGTGGGATGACGCGGACGTCATGGTGGCGGGCGGCGCGGAAGCCGCCATCAGCCCGCTGAGCATCGCCGGCTTTAGCGCCGCGCGGGCGCTCTCCACCGGCTACAACGACCGGCCGATCGAGGCCTCGCGCCCCTGGGACCGTGGCCGCGACGGCTTCGTCATGGGTGAAGGGGCGGGCGCGGTGGTGCTTGAGGAGTACGAGCACGCCGTGCGCCGCGGGGCCAGGATCTACGCCGAGGTCGTGGGCTATGGCCTCTCCGGCGACGCCTATCACATCACCGCGCCGGCGCCGGATGGCGATGGCGCCTTCCGCTGCATGCAAATGGCGCTGAAACGCGCCGGCATGACCGTCGACGACATCGACTATGTCAACGCCCACGGCACCTCGACGCCGCTCGGGGACGAAATCGAACTGGGCGCGGTCAAGCGTCTGTTCGGCAACGCCATCGCCAAGGTTTCCATGTCCTCCACCAAGTCCTCCATCGGCCATTTGTTGGGCGCCGCCGGCGCCGTGGAAGCGGTGTTTTCCGTCCTCGCTTTGCGTGACAACGTGGTTCCGCCTACGCTCAATCTCGATTTGCCCTGCGACGGCGCCGAATCCGTCGATCTTGTCCCCCACCACGCTAAAGAACGCGAGGTACGCGCCGCCTTGTCGAACTCCTTCGGTTTTGGCGGCACCAACGCTTCGCTGATCGTCAGGCGCGTCAATTGAGCGCCGGCGCACCGGCGCCGGATAGCGGCCGGCGCTCCTTTCTCATGCGGTTCCTGCTCACCGCCGCGGCCGCGGCGGTGGTCCTGGCGCTCGGCATTGGCGCCTGGGCGTGGCGGGAGTTCGAAGAGCTTGGCCCGAAAGCCGAGGACAAAACCGTCATTCTGCCGCGCGGCGCCAGCCTCGGCGCCATCGCCGAACGCCTAGGCGAAGAGGGGGTGTTGGCCCAGCCCGCAGTTTTCGTCCTCGGCGTGATGCTGAGCGGCCAGGGGCGGCGCCTGAAGGCCGGCGAATACCGCTTCGCCGCCCGCGTCACGCCCCGGGGGGTGATGGAACTGCTCATGTCGGGGCGGGTGGTGATGCGCCGGCTGACCGCGCCGGAGGGGCTGACGGTGGCCGAAATCTTCGCCCTCGTTGCCCAGGCCGACGGCCTGACCGGCGACATGCCGCCGCTGCCGGCGGAAGGGACGCTGCTGCCCCAGACCTACAATTTCGCTTATGGCGACGAGCGCCGCGCCATCGTCGAGCGCATGGCCAAGGCGATGAGCGATACGGTGGCCGAACTGTGGGCCAAGCGGCATTCCGATCTGCCCTACCGCGGCCCCCAGGAAGCGGTGGTGATGGCTTCGATCGTCGAAAAGGAAACCGCGGTGGCGGAAGAACGGCCGAAGGTGGCCAGCGTCTTCGTCAATCGTCTGCGCCGCGGCATGCGGCTGCAGTCGGACCCCACCGTCGCCTACGGCCTCAATCCCACGCGCGGCGATCTGGAGCGGCCCTTGACCCGCGACGATCTCGACCGCCCGACCGCCTGGAACACCTACCGCATCGACGGCCTGCCGCCCACGCCCATCGCCAGCCCCGGGCGCGCCAGCCTGGAAGCGGCCTTGCAGCCGAAATCGAATTCATTCCTCTATTTCGTCGCCGACGGCACGGGCGGCCACGCCTTCGCCGAAACCCTCGACGAGCACAACCGCAACGTCGCCCGCTGGCGCAAGCTGCAATCGGGGCGCTGACGGGTCAGGCTTTCTCCGGCGCCAAATGGGCGAAGCGGTCCACCAGCCGGTCGGGCAGCGCCGCCAGCAGCCACGCCAGCGCGTACATCGGCCACGGAAAGGCAATGCGGCCCTTATTGCGCTCCAGGCCCCGGCGGATGATCCGCGCGGCGCGGTCGGCATCCATCAGGAACGGCATGGGGTAGCGGTTGCCGTCCGTCATCGGCGTGCGCACATAGCCCGGGCAGATGACCGAGACGCGGACGCCGTGCGGCTTCAGCTTGCCGCGCAAGCCCTCGCCATAGCTGCGCACCGCCGCCTTGCTGGCGGCATAGGCGACAGCGCCCGGCAGGCCGCGAAACCCGGCCAGCGACGACATGATGGCGATCTGTCCCTTGCCCCGCCGCGCCATGAACGGAAGCGCCGGGTGCACGGTGTTGAATACGCCTTCCACGTTGACGGCGAAGATCGAGCGCACATGGCGGTCGATGTCGGCGGGGTCGCGGAAGCCGGCCGATATGCCCGCATTGGCCACCACCAGATCGAGCGGCGACGCCGCCTCGGCGGCCTCGACGAACGCGGCCATGACGGCGCGGTCGGAAACCTCGATCGCCGCCGCCCTCACCGTGGCGCCCCGGGCGCGGCATTCGCCGGCCACCGCCTCCAGCCGCGCGCCGTTTCGCCCACCGAGCGCCAACTTCATCCCCGGTCCCGCATAGAGGCGCGCCAACGCCGCGCCGAGCCCGCTGGTGGCCCCGGTGATCAGTATGGAACGCGGCGAAGTCTCGTTCATGGCGGTGCGTTTAATTGACGGTGCTGGTTGTTGCGCGCCGGAACGGATTATATAGTCCGCTTCTGCCCCTGGGGGTGTTTGAACTTAGTCGTAACGAGGTCTCTTTGGCGCTTGCCAGCATGACCGGCTTCGCCCGCGCCGAGGGCCGTTCCGGGCCCCATTCCTGGTATTGGGAAATCCGCAGCGTCAATGGCCGCGGCCTCGACCTGCGAATTCGCCTGCCGCCGGGATTCGACGCCATCGAGCCGCCGGCCCGCCAACTGGCGGGCGAGCGCCTGAAGCGCGGCAGCGTCACCGCCAATCTGCAACTGGGCCCGAGCGCCGTTTCCGCCACCTACCGCGTCAACCGCGTGCTCCTGCGCGAACTGGCCGACTTGGCGCGCGAGGCGCAAGCCTGGATCGAGGCGGCGCCGCCGCGCCTCGACGGGTTGCTGGCCGTGCGCGGCGTGGTCGAGCCGGTGGAGCCGCCCGAGGACCCCAAGGAGACCGCGTTGCGGGAGGCGGCGATGCTGCAAAGTTTCGCCCATGCCATCGATCAGTTGGCGGCGGCCCGCGCCGGCGAGGGGGCCAAGCTTGGCGCCGTGCTGGGACAGATCGTGGACGAGGTGGCGCGCCTGGCGGCGGCGGCGCGCGCGACCGCGGCATTGCGGCCCGAGGCGCTTCGCGCGCGGCTCCGCGAGCAAGTGGCGGAACTGTTGGCCGCCTCGGCCCCCGTTTCCGAGGACCGTCTGGCGCAGGAACTGGCGCTGTTGGCGACCCGCGGCGACGTGCGCGAGGAGTTGGACCGGCTGGAGGCGCACATTGGCGCCGCCCGCGAGCTCTTGCGCGGCGGCGGCAAGGACGGCAATGGCCGCCGGCTGGATTTCCTTTCGCAGGAACTTAACCGCGAGGCGAACACGCTATGCTCCAAGTCCAATGACGCGGCGCTGGGCCGCCTCGGCCTCGATCTCAAGGTGGCGATCGATCGCTTCCGCGAGCAGGTGCAGAACGTCGAATAGAGATCCATCCGCCACATGCCGCGCCGAACCGCCATTGCCCGCCGGGGCTTGATGCTGGTGTTGTCCTCGCCCTCCGGGGCGGGCAAGACCACCTTGACGCGCCGCTTGCTGGAACGCGACGACGCTATCGCCTTGTCGGTATCGGCGACCACGCGGCCCATGCGTCCGGGCGAGCGCGACGGCGTCGATTACTTCTTCATCGACGACGCCGAGTTCGAGCGCCGCCTCAAGCGCCGCGAATTTCTCGAGCACGCCAAGGTTTTCGATCATCGCTACGCCACCCCGGAAGCGCCGGTCGGCGCGGCGCTGGCCAAGGGCCGGGACGTGCTCTTCGACATCGATTGGCAGGGGACGCAGCAATTGCGCCAACGCGCCCGCGAGGACCTGGTCAGCGTATTCGTCCTCCCGCCGAGCACCAAGGAACTGGAAAAGCGGCTGAAGACAAGGGCGCAGGATTCGGCGGCGGTGGTCGCCCGGCGCATGAGCCGCGCCAGCGACGAGATCAGCCACTGGGCGGAGTACGATTACGTGGTGGTCAACGACGATCTCGACCGCTGCCTCGACCAGATCCAGTCGATACTCAATTCCGAACGCATGCGCCGCGAACGGCAGACGGGGCTGGTGGAATTTGTCCGCAGGCTCCGTGGCGCGGATTGACGGCTCGTCAAGGCGCAAGACCGGGCGGACGTGATCGCTTTTCTCAAGACGGTGAAATAACGCTCGGATTCGATTCGCAAAAGGCGCGGGCGAGGGCGCAGAACTCCGCCACCGTCAATTCCTCGGCCCGCCGCGTGGGCTCGATGCCGGCCTGTCCCAACAGGGACAGACCGCCCATGGACTTCAGGCTTTGACGCAGCATCTTGCGCCTTTGCCCGAACGCCGCCGCGGTAATGCTGGCCAAGACCGCCGGATCGGCGGGCGCCAGCGGCGCCGGGCGCGGCGTCAATTGAACGACGCTTGATGTCACCTTGGGCGGCGGCGTGAAGGCCCGCGCCGGAATGTCGAACAGCCGCTCGGCTTCGCACAGCCACTGCGCCAGCACGCTGAGCCGGCCATAGGCCTTGCTGCCGGGCGGCGACGTCAACCGCGCCGCCACTTCTTTTTGGAACATCAGCGTGTAGCTGACGACCGGCAGGCGCCGGTCCAGCCACGCGGTCAGCAGCGCGGTGGCGATGTTGTAGGGCAAATTGGCGACGATCTTGAACGGCGGCGTTACAACCGCCGCCACGTCTATTTTCAACGCGTCGCCCGCGATCAGGCGCAATCGCCCCGGAAATGCGGCTTCAAGCTCGGCCAGCGCCGCGACGCAAGCCGGGTCGCGCTCGATGGCCACCACCCGGGTTGCGCCGGCCTCGAGCAGAGCCCGCGTCAGCCCGCCCGGCCCCGGCCCGATCTCTAGCACCTCGAACCCCGCCAGCGGACCGGCCGCCCGCGCGATCCGGCGCGTCAGATTGAGATCGAGCAGGAAGTTCTGCCCCAGTTGCCGGCGCGCCCTTATGCCATGGCGGGCGAGCACCTCGCGCAAGGGCGGCAGCGCCGCCGCTGGATCGTCAGGCACTTGTCGTGCGGCGGGCGGCGATAGCGGCGGCCAGTTTCAGCGCCGCGATCAGGCTGTCGGGCCGGGCCCGGCCGCTGCCGGCAAGTCCGAACGCCGTGCCGTGATCGGGCGAGGTGCGGACGATGGGCAGGCCGAGCGTTACGTTGACGCCGCCGTAGAAGTTCAGGGTCTTCAAGGGCACCAGCGCCTGGTCGTGGTACATGCACAAGGCCGCGTCGTAGCGCCGCCGTGCCCCGCCGTGAAACATTGTGTCCGCCGGATCGGGTCCCGTGGCGGCGATTCCCATCGCCCGGAGCTGTTCCACCGCCGGCGCGATGACCTCGATTTCTTCGCGCCCAAGCGAACCGCCTTCGCCCGCGTGCGGGTTGACCGCCGCCACCGCCAAACGCGGTCGGGCGACGCCGAAATCCCGCCGCAGCGCCAAGGCGGCGATGCCGCCGCAGGCGACGATCTTTTCGGCCGTCAGGCTGGTCAAGGCGTCCTTGAGCGCCAGGTGGACGGTCACCGGCACGACGCGCAATCCCGGCACCACCAGCATCATGACGGCGGCGGCCGCGCCGGTACGCTCGGCCAGATACTCGGTGTGCCCCGGATGGCGAAATCCCGCCCGGTACAGGGTTTCCTTATGGATGGGGTTGGTGACCACGGCGCTGGCGGCGCCGGCCTCCGCCGCCGCTACCGCCTTGTCCAAGGATTCCAGCACCGAAGGCGCGTTGTCGGGCGAGGGATGACCCGGCTCGACCGCCTTGGCCAAGCGTACCGCCAGCACGGGGACACCGCGCGCGAAGGCCGCAACCGCCTCGCGCGGGTGCGCGATGGGCGCGATCTTGATCTTCAAGCGCAGCCGCCGCGCTAGCGCCTCGAGCCGTTGCGGATCGTCGAGCAGAAAAAAAGCCGGCAGGTTCAGGGCTCGCCGCCGCGCCCAAGCCAGCAGCGCGATCTCGCCCCCCACGCCCGCCGGTTCGCCCATGGTCAGGGCCACGGGCGGCGGCGGCGTCTTTCGGATCACCGGTATTCGACCATGGCGTCGCGGCGCAGGTCGCGCAGGTAGCGGCGGGCCAGCAGCGACGCCCGGCGTTGAATCAGGTTTTGCCGCACTTGCTCGCGCTCAAGCTGCCCTTGTTGGGGCTCGTTGCGCGCGCAAACCGCCACCACGTGGATGGCGCTGTCGCCAGCGATCGGCGCCGAGAGTTTTCCGGCGGCGACCGTCAGCAGGGCATCGCGAAAGGCCGGCGGCAGGTCGCCCAGGCGAACGGTGCCGAGGCTGCCGGATCCGGGGGTATTCAGCTCCTTGGCCTTGCCCGCCAACCCGTCGCAACCGGCGACGGTGCGGCTCAGTTCGCTGGCTTGCGTCATCAGGCGCTCGGTGTCGCCGGCGCTGGCGGATACCGGCAGCGGCAAGACAAGCTGGTGCAGCGTGAGCCTGGTGTCGTTGACGTCGGCGACATCGATCCGCCGCCGGTCGCGCGCCTTGAGAATGAAGAATCCGCCCGGCGCGCGGATCGGCTCGGTCACCGCGTTTTTCGTCAGTTTCTCGATCGCCGTATCCAGTTCATCCGCCAGTGTGCCGGGAAGCACCCAGCCGACGTCGCCTCCTATGGCCGCCGTGGTTCCTTCGCTGAACTGACGGGCAAGGGCGGCGAAATCCGCCCCCGCGCGCAATTGCTCCACCAGGCGCTGGCCGGCGCGGCGGACGTTTTCTTCCTGTTCTTGCGCGTCGACGCCGAGGAAAATCTCCGACACCTGGACCTCGAACTGCCCGGCCGCGCTTTTCAGGCGATTGATGACGGCGTCGACGTCCTCGTCCGACACGCTCACGGTCGGCATGACGCGCTGACGCACGAGCTTGCCCCAAGCGATCTCGGCGCGAAGCCGCGCGGCAAGCGAGTCCTTGTCGATACCCCGCGCCGCCAGATGGCGGTCGAGTTCGCCGGCGGCGACGGAGTTCGTGGCCTCGATCTGCCGGAAAGCCGCGGCGAGTTCGCCGTCGGTGACGGCGACATTGCGCCGCTTGGCTTCCTGCATTTGCAGGCGCTCGTCGACCAGCGATTGAAGCGCCTGCTGCATGACGCGCCGGCGGACTTCCGCCGAATCGTCCATGCCGGCGCCCTTGATCAACATTTGTGCCCGCCGGTCGGCGTCGCGGGCCGAAATCACCTCGTCGTTGACGATAGCGGCGATGCGCTGCGCATCCTGGGCATGGCCCTCGGCGCCAATCGTCACCGCCAGGGCCAGCACGGCCAAGGTGAAAAGTAAGCGTGGCGCCGCCCGCATGCAATTCCAAGACATGGTCGACAAGTTCCCAGTTTCCGCGACTCTACGCGCTCCCAAGAGCATGTTCCAGTCCCGCGGAATGGCGCGAAAGTCCTGCCTAGTTGAAGGTGAGCAGGCGGAAGCGGATGCCATAGGTGGTAGAGGGGATCAGGTCGCCCTGCACCGTGAAGTCCCGGTCGGCGAACAGGAGCACGTCGATGCATTCATCGGTGTAGCGCGCGCCCAGGTGGCTGCGCAGGCTGCCGCCATTGGGGCCAAAGTCACGCAGATAGCTCGCATCGGCGGTCCAATGTTGCGAAAGGCGGGTGAAGGCGGACAAGCTCACCGCCTCCCGGTCGCCGAATTCGTCGCTGAACAACGCCTTGTCGAGAGCGGCATAGCTGACGCTGAGGTTGATGGCCGGAGGCCCGACGCTGGCGACGACTTCGTGCCGGCGCAGGCCGAAAGTGGACTGATCCAGGCGCACGCGGTCAGTGAGGTGCAGGTAGGGCAGCGGCGACATGCTGAGACGGGCCACGTAGTCCGACAACTCGCGCGTCAAGCCGGAACCATTGGGAAACGTGTCGTCCTTTCGCGGGCGCAGGCTTTGCCCCACCAGGACTTCGCCAAAACGGCCCTTGTCTGCGAAGATTCCCGCCCGCAAGCCGACATTGGCGCGCGGGCCGCCATCGTAGCGGTCGAGCCCGGGAAAGCGCGACAGGGCGAACAAGTTGGTGTCGTCGAATTCGACCAACTGTGAATCTTCGTTGGGGATGTTGGTCGAATTGCCGCCATAGGGCGAGGCCACCAGCGATATCACGGGCTCCACGATCTGCCGCGTGCCTCCCTCGCCGCGCACGAACGGGTAGCGCCAGTCGAAGGCGACCAGGGGCCGGGCGCGCCCGGATATGTCGCTGTTTCGCGCCGCCTGTGGATTGGCCGGGTCGCCTCCTTCATTCACCCAATAGCCCTCGCCGCGAGCCTGCGCCGTCAGGGTGTAGACGTCGCCAGCCTGGGCGTAGTGCGAGCGCTGCCAGTTGCCCGACAGCGACAGGCGACGAACGTCTTCGCCGTCGGCGCGGTAGAGCGACAGCAAGCCGGCGTCGACCCCGACCCGTCCGCCCAATACTTCCGGCTCGCCCACATGGGAATAGGACAGGATGGGCAGCACGAAGGGGAGGGCGCCTTGAGGCTCGCCGACGATCATCGTTTGCCAGCCATAGGCGTTGGCGGCGGCGAAATCGCGGTCATTGACGTTCTCGAGAAACAAGCGGCTGGTGAGGCTGTTGGTGCTGCCGCCGGGAATGTTGTAGCGCCGCAAATAGGTCTCGTCGCTGGCGCGGAATACGTTGAATCCCCAGCGGGAGTTGTCGCCGGCGCGAAAGCGTCCGAGGGTGCGCACATGCCCGCGCGCGTCCCTGTTGTTGAAATTGCTGGTGCTGCCGCCCAACTCGCTGCCGGGCGTAAAGCTGCCGTCGACGTGAAAGTCGCCCTTTTGCATCCGCTGGCGGTACTCGGCCGCGACTTGCCACCCTTGGCTGCTGCTCAATTGCGGGGTGATGGTCGCGTCGCGGTCGGGACCTATCGCCCAAAAATAGGGCTGCTGCACGCGCACGCCGAA
>CAZIVY010000491.1:0-7912 GCA_964542505.1 uncultured Rhodospirillaceae bacterium | reverse complement strand
GCCGGGTCACGCCCGGCGATGACGGATGGATGGAGGGGATATCAAAAGCCAGAACCACAACACTACCCCGGCAAAATGGCGAAATTAAGCGCGCGAATCGATGTCGCGCGCCAGCACTTCGCGCTTGCCCACATGGTTGGCGGTTCCCACCACGCCCTCGGATTCCATGCGCTCGATGATGCGGGCGGCGCGGTTGTAGCCGATCTGCAAGTGGCGCTGGATGAAGCTGGTCGACGCCTTGCGCTCGCGGCAAACCAGGTCCACGGCGCGATCGTAGAGTTCGTCGCCCCCGCCTTCGCCGCCCATGCCCGGCATTTCCTCGTCCGGGTCGGCGGTGACGGCGGCGAGGAATTCCGGCTCGCGCTGGGCCTTGAGGAAATTCGCCACCGCTTCCACCTCCTCGTCGGAAACGAAGGGACCGTGGACGCGGGTCACGCGCCCGGCGCTGGGCATGAACAGCATGTCGCCCATGCCGAGCAATTGTTCGGCGCCCTGTTCGCCGAGGATGGTGCGGCTGTCGATCTTCGAGGTCACCTGAAAGCTAATGCGGGTGGGAAAATTGGCCTTGATGGTGCCGGTGATGACATCGACCGAGGGCCGCTGGGTGGCGACGATCAGGTGGATGCCGGCGGCGCGCGCCATTTGCGCCAGGCGCTGCAGCGCCGCCTCGATGTCGCGCCCGGCGACGATCATCAGGTCGGCGAGTTCGTCGACGATGACGACGATGAAGGGCAGCGGATCCAGCGCCAGCGGATGCTCCTCGTACAAGGGCTCGCCGGACGTGGGGTCGAATCCGGTTTGCACCGTGCGCGACAACTTCTCGCCATGGGCCCGCGCTTCCCCCAGGCGCTGGTTGTAGCCGGCGATGTTGCGGACGCCCAACTCCGACATCTTGCGGTAGCGTTCCTCCATCTCGCGCACGGTCCACTTCAAGGCGACGATGGCCTTGGCGGGTTCGGTGACCACGGGGGCGAGAAGATGGGGAATGCCGTCATAGACGCTCAATTCCAGCATCTTGGGGTCGATCATGATGAAGCGGCATTCGTCCGGCGTCAGGCGGTAGAGCAGCGACAGAATCATGGTGTTGATGGCCACCGACTTGCCCGAACCGGTGGTGCCGGCGACCAGAAGATGCGGCATGCGGGCCAGATCGGCGATCACCGGGTTGCCGGCGATGTCCTTGCCCAAAGCGAGGGTCAGGCGCGCGACCGTGTTCTCATAGGCGGCGCTGCCCAGAAGCTCGCGCAGGTAAACCGTTTCCCGGCGGGCGTTGGGCAGTTCGATGCCGATGGCGTTGCGCCCGGGGACAACCGCCACCCGCGCCGACAGCGCGCTCATGGAGCGCGCGATGTCGTCGGCCAGGCTGACCACGCGGCTCGATTTCGTTCCCGGCGCCGGCTCCAATTCATAGAGCGTGACCACGGGGCCCGGACGCACCTTCGTGATCTCGCCGGAGATGCCGAATTCGGATAGCACCGATTCGAGCAGGCGGGCGTTCTGCTCCAGCGCCTCTTCGCTGACGGCGCCGGCCATGGGCGCCGGGGGCTCGCCCAGCGCGGACAATTCCGGCAGATCGAAGTCGGCGCCGAGGCCAAAGTCGAGAAGCGGTTCGGATTCGGCGGCGGCTCGGCGGCCGATGCGCGGACGCTCGACGCGCTTTTCGACGCGCGCCGGATCGCTCGCGGGCCGCGGATGCGGCCGCGCGATTTCGGGCTCGCCGCCGTGGGCGAATTTCGGCTCGCGCCGGGCGCCGTGGCGGCGGAGCGCAAGACCGCCTTGGCGCACCAGCGCGTTTCCGCGCCGGCCGATGAAAACCAACGCGCGGCCAAGGGTGCGCCAGTCGCCGAGAGTCAATCCCAAGGCGAATCCCAGCAACAGCAGCGCCGGCGGGGCGGCGACCAGCGCCAGCGCCAAGCGGCCGGCGCCCAGGCCCATGGCCTCCGTCAGCGGCGCCAGCGCGCCGGCCAACAAGCTATGTCCCACGATCCCGCCCAATCCATCCGTAAGCGGCCAGGCGGAAGGTACCGGCAGGCAGGCCGCCATAACCGCCGCCAGCAATACCGCCAAGGGCAACAGGGCGGCATGCATCCACCACCAGGTCAGGCCGCGATGGGTGGAAATGCGCCACCCCCAGGCCGCCAGCGCCAGCACCGGCCAGACACCGGCGACGCCGACGCTGCGCAACAAGATGTCGGCCGCATAGGCGCCGGGCCAGCCCAGCCAATTCGCGGTCTTCTGGCCGCTGGCGACATGGAACGACGGGTCGCCATGATTGAAACTGAGCAGCGCCAGGGCCAAGCCCGCGGCGGCGGCGAGCAATGTCAGCCCGGCCAATTCCACCGCCCGCCGATAGGCGAATGTCTTCGCCCCCTGGGGCAAGAAGCCGGCACGGCGCGTCATCATGCTGCGGCTGGTCATGTGATCCTCCGGTCTTACAAGGTGTCGCGGATGCGTTCCATCGCCTCGCGGGTGGCGGCCGCGTCGGCGACGAGCGCGATGCGTAAATAGGGGAACGCGGCGCTGGCGCGCGCGCCGCCGTTCAAGTTGTCCTCGCGGGTCAAATAGCGGCCGGGCAAAGTGCGCAAGGCCGCCTGGCGCCACAACGCCTCCGCGGCCGCCTCGCTGTCACCCACGTCCAGCCACAAATAGAACCCGCCCGCCGGGCGGTAAAAGCCATAGCGGTTGCCGATCACCGATTGGGCGATGTCGAATTTTTCGCGGTAGCGGGCGCGATTCGCCTCGACGTGCGCCTCGTCGCGCCACAAGGCCGCCGCCGCCGCGAATACCGGCAGCGGCGTGCCCGCGGAGCCGTAACTCCTGAGCCGCGAGAAGGCCGCCAATATGTCGGCGTCGCCGGCGCAAAAGCCCGAACGCAGGCCAGGGACGCTGGAGCGCTTGGAGAGCGAATGAAACACCACCACGTTTTTCAACTCGCGCGTGGCGGCACAGGCTTCAAGGCCGCCGGTTGGCGCCACCTCGTCGTAGATCTCGGCGTAGCATTCGTCGACGGCGAGAACAAAGTCGTACTGGCGCGCAAGTTCGATGGCGCGCCGCAGGTAGTCCAGATCGGCCACCGATCCTTGCGGGTTGGCCGGCGTGCACAAATAGAACAACGCCAGGCGTTCCAGCGTCGCGCCGTCGATGGCGTCGAGATCGGGGAGGAAATTGTTGTCTGCGGTGGCCGACAGGAAAATCGCGTCCGCTCCGGCGGCGGCCGCGGCGCCGGCGTAGCACTGGTAGAACGGATCGGGCATGGCCACGGCCGGGCGCCGGCCGGCCTTGGTTTCGGGCACCACCGCCAGCGCCAGCATGAACAGCCCCTCGCGCGTGCCGGCCAGTGGCAGCACATGGCGGTCGCCCTCGATCAGTCCCGGGGGCAAACGGTAGCGCCGGCTGAGCCAGGCGGCGACGGCGGCGCGAAAATCCGGGGTCCCGTTCAAGGGCGGGTACTGGCCGAATTCATGGCCATGGGCCTGCAACAGCTTGCCGATGAAATCGGGATAGGGATGCTGGGGCTCGCCGATGGAAAGATTGATCGGCGCCAGGTTTGCCGGCGGCTTGTGCTTGTCCAACAAGTTGCGCAGGCGTTGGAAGGGATAGTCTTTCAGCCCCTGAAGCCGTGGGTTGAGCATGGAGGCGGAAAATTCCTCAGCTACAAACTAAGAAGTGTCCGACAAGCGACGGTATTGTCGAGAGAATCTACGACGGGAGTCGGTCGGATACAAGGGCGGCTGGGGCCCCGCGCACCCAGGCGCCGCCGCCGGCGCGGCGTCATGCCACAGCCAAGGACTTGGCTAAGCCGTTGTTCTAAAACCGTATCCGCGTGAACTTGACGGCCGAGAGATAGGCTCCGGCGTCAGAGCGCCGAGGTGTCCCGCTCGCCGGTGCGGATGCGCAGCACCTTGTCGAGGTCATAGACGAAGAGCTTGCCGTCGCCGATCTGCCCGGTGCGGGCGGCGTTCTGGATGACTTCCATCACCCGGTCCACCAGTTCGGTTCGCACCGCCACTTCGACTTTCAGCTTGGGCAGGAAGCTCACCGCGTATTCGGCGCCGCGATAAATCTCCGTGTGACCTTTCTGCCGGCCATAGCCTTTGACTTCGCTTACGGTCATGCCCTCGATGCCGAGGGCTAGCAGCGCTTCACGCACTTCGTCCAATTTGAACGGCTTGATGATCGCCATAACAAGTTTCATGTCCGGCTCCCTTTCGCCCACGGGCCATGTAACCAATCTATCAAGAAGCGTGCCGCGGCGCTTTTCTATTGAAAAGGGCGTTTTTCCACCGTTACGGCGCCCAGGGAGCAGGGTAGATGCACTCTCTCGGCCCTCATTGCCTAAAAAATAGGCATGCGTGTCTAGTGTTGTGGTTCCAACGCTTGATTCCCGTCAACGCATTGGAACCACAACATGTCAAATTGGTTTGGCTTGTGTTACGGCCCTGACGGTTCGGGAACGAACCGTCAGGGCCGTAACACCGGCATGGACAAACGCCGAGGTCCGCCTGAAGCTAGGCCATGGGAAGCGTAAAACCTGTCCGCATGCGGACCGTCCGCGAGACCGCCGACGCCGATGTCGCCATTGTGGGCGGCGGCATGGTGGGCCTCACGCTGGCGGCGGCCTTGGGCAGCGCCGGGATTCGCGTGCTGGTGGTGGACCGCGATCCGCCGGCGGCACTGACCGCGCCCGCCTTCGATGGCCGGGTGTCGGCGGTGGCCATGGCATCGCACCGCTTGCTCGGCGCCATCGGCGTCTGGGACCATGTGGCGGAAGCGCAGCCGATCCTGGACATTCGCGTGGCCGAGGGCGATTCGCCGCTTTTCCTCCACTACGACCACCGCGAGGTAGGGAACAAACCCTTCGGCCATATGGTGGAGAATCGGCTGCTGCGCCTGGCATTGTTCGCGCGGCTGCGGGAATTGCCTTGCGTGCGCCTGTTGGCGCCGATGGGCGTCAAGGAGGCGGAGCCGGGATCGGGGCTGACCCGCCTGCGGCTAGGCGACGGCCGGACATTGCGCGTTCCCTTGGTGGTGTCGGCGGAGGGCCGGCGCTCTTTGCTGCGCGACAACGCGGGCATTCGGTGCGTGGCGTGGGATTATGAACAGACGGGCATCGTCCTCACCGTCGCCCATGAGCGCGACCATCGGGGCGTGGCGATCGAGCGCTTCCTGCCGGCCGGCCCGTTCGCGATGCTCCCCATGTGCGGCCAGCGGTCGTCGCTGGTGTGGACCGAACCCACTTCCAGGGCCGGGCCGCTGCTCAAGCTGCCGGCGGCGGAATTCGCGGCGGAAATGGGACGCCGCTTCGGCGATCACCTGGGGGCGCTCAAGATCGAAGGTCCGCGCTGGTCCTACCCGTTGTCGCTTCACCTCGCGGAGCGTTACGTGGACCGCCGCTTGGCGCTGGTGGGCGATTCGGCGCACGGCATCCATCCCATCGCCGGGCAGGGCCTTAATCTCGGTTTTCGCGACGTGGCGGCGCTGGCCGAGGTGGTCGTGGATTCGCTGCGCCTGGGGCTGGATGCGGGCGCCGGCGACGTGCTCGAACGCTATCAGAGATGGCGGCGCGTGGACGCGCTGGTGCTGGCGGCGACGACCGACGCGCTCAACCGGCTGTTCTCGAACGACGTGGCGCCGCTCCGCCTGGCGCGCAATCTGGGGATGGGGGCGGTCAACCGCATCGGGCCGCTGAAGCGCTTGTTCATGCGTCACGCCATGGGCACGGTAGGCACGCTGCCGCGCCTGTTGCAGGGCGCTTCGCTCTAATTCTTTTTCGTTCGCGCCGGCGGGTCGCGGCTCAAGCCGCGCACAGCCAACTCCCTTTCGTACTCCGCCCACAGCCGTTCCTGCTCAGGCCCGGTGGTGTAGAAATATTCCCAACTGAAAATGCCGGTGTCGTGCAGGTCGTCGAACTTGAGGACGATGGCGTAGGTGCCCACGGGCTCGATGCCCATGATGTTGACGTGGCGACGGCCGGGCACGACGACGCGCTGGCCGGGCCCGTGGCCGCGCACTTCGGCGGAAGGACTGTAGACGCGCAGGAATTCGGCGTTGAAGCGAAACTTGCGCCCGTCGGAGAAATCGACTTCCAGCGCCTTTTCCGCCGACTTCAAGCGAATCTCGACCGGGGTCGGCCGCCCGGCGGCGTCGTAGGCATTAGTCACGATCGTCGCCGCTGATCTGGCGGGCTTCGTCCACCAGCATGATCGGTATGCCGTCGCGAATGGGATAGGCCAGATGCGCCCGCTCGCTCACCAGCTCCTGGCGCTCGCGGTCATAGGTGAGCGGGCCCTTGGTCAGCGGGCAAACCAGCATCTCGAGCAATTTGGGATCGACCGCCGTCGGGGTGGCTTGGGTCATGGATGGTTTGTCCTGGTTCAATGCAGGCCCGACGCCCGCGAGGCGCGCTGGCCGGGATTGGACATGCTCATCAGGGCGACCATGGTGCGCGCCCTCTCGTTCACGTCCTGGGCTTCGAGCAAGGCCTGCTTCTCGCTCGGCGCGAAGGGGCAGACCATGGCCAGCGAGGTCACCAGCGCCCCGGCGGGCGCGGTGGCGACGGTGTTCCAGTCGGCCTTGATTCCCTGGCCCGTCAGATAGGCGCGCAGAACCTCGAGAAAATGCCCGCGATCGAACGCGCCGCCATTGTCATCGTCGAAATCGGCGCGAAAGCGCGCGTAGGATACGACGGCCTGGCGGTAAAGCGAGGTCGCCTTCAGTTCCTCGACAATGTGGAAGCGGCACACGCCCACCAGGGTGATCAGCAACCGCCCGTCATTGGTTTCGCGGTTGCGCCCGATGCGCCCCAGGCAGCCGGTGCGGTAGACCGCCGGCTCGCTTTCGGCGGCGCCCGGATTGGTGGGCTGCACCATGCCGATCAGCCGCGAGCCCGCCAGGGCGTCGCGTGTCATCGCCAGGTAGCGCGGCTCGAAGATGTTGAGCGGCAATTGCCCGCCGGGCAGCAACAGCGCGCCGGCCAAGGGAAAGATCGGCAGCCGCCGTTGCAGGCTGGCGAATTCGGCTTCCTCGATCTTGACCGTCATGAGAACAGGATCGCGGACAAGCGCCGCCGGGCGTCGACGGTCAGGGGGTCGGTGGGGCCGAAGGCCTCGAACAGCTTGACCAACTGCTTGCGCGCCGCCGCCTCGTTCCACGCCCGGTCGCGGCGCACGATGGCGAGCAGATTATCCACCGCCACCTCACGCTGCGCGGCGCCTATCTGGGCCAGCGCCAGATCGAAGCGCGCCTGATGATCGCCGGCATCGGCCGCAACCCTGGCCTCCAATTCGGACAGGCGTAAGCTGGCGACCGCGGCTTCCTCGGCCAGGGTCAGCGCCGCCTTTGCCGCCACGACCTCGGCGTCGCCGGCCGCCGCCGCCGGGGCCTGGTCAAGAACCTGGTGCGCGCGCTTGGTGTCGCCCTTGGCGAGATGGGCGCGGGCCAGTCCGGCCACCGCCGCCGGGGTGTTCGGCTCATGTTGCAAGGCGGCGGAAAATGCCTGGATGGCGGCGTCGGGCTGGTTCTCGGCCAAGGCCGCCTTGCCGTGTTCCAGCAACTGCTCCAGCGGATCGGGCGCCACCCGGTCGCCGGCCAAGCGCTCGACGAACTGCTTGATCTGGCTTTCCGGCAGCGCGCCGACAAAACCGTCCACCGGCTGGCCGTGGTGGAAGGCGTAAACCGCGGGGATGGACTGAATGCGCAATTGCTGCGCCAGCGGCTGGTTCTGCGGCTCGTCGATGTTGACCTTGACCAGCCGCACCTTGCCGGCGGCGCCGCGCACGACTTTCTCGATCAGGGGCCCAAGCTGGCGGCAGGGACCGCACCAGGGGGCCCAGAAATCCACCACCACCGGCACCTTCATCGACGCCTGGATGACGTCGGCCATGAAGGTCGCCATGCTGCTATCCTTGACCAC
>CAZIVY010000490.1:0-6904 GCA_964542505.1 uncultured Rhodospirillaceae bacterium | reverse complement strand
GCGGCGCGGTTTGCGCCGCTCCTTCCCCTCCCGGTGCTGGGGCTGCCGTTGCTGCTCGCGGTCTTTCCGGCGCTCGGCGCGGGCCTGGCGGCGTGGCGATGGCCGGCGTCGCCCATGCGGGCGCTGCTGCTTGCCCTTGGGTGGAGCGCGGGCGAATACGCGCGCAGCCATTTGTTCAGCGGCTTCCCGTGGAACCTGGTGGGCTATGCCTGGATGTTTTCCGATGCGGCGGCGCAGTCGGCTGCCTGGTTCGGCATTCATGGCTTGAGCTTCCTGACCGCGCTGGCGGCGGCGATGCCGGCGGCATTGGCCGACCGGCCGGCCGGTCCCGGCCGCGCGGCGCTGGGCCTGATCGCCGCCTTGGGTTTGCTTGTTGCCGGCGCTGGCTTCTTCCGCCTGGCGGGGGCGGAAATCGCCTATGTGCCCGGGGTGAAGCTCCGTTTGGTGCAGCCCAATATCGACCAGAAGGAAAAATGGCGCAGCGACAAGCGGGCGGAGAATTTCGACCGCCACCGCAACCTCAGCGCGCTGGCGGGCGGCGAAAACGCGACCCACATCGTGTGGCCGGAAACGGCGGCGGCCTTTCTTCTCGACAACGACGAATTGCGCCGCCAGCAAATGGCGCGCCTTCTTGCCCGCGATGGCGTCATCCTCACCGGCGCCGTCCGCCTCAGCCCGCCGGGACAGGGCGAATTGCGGGCCTGGAACAGCGTGCACGCCATCGACCGTAGCGGCCGCATCGCCGCCAGCTACGACAAGCGCCATCTGGTGCCCTTCGGCGAGTACCTGCCGCTGCGTCCGCTGCTGGCCGGGCTGGGGCTCGACAAGCTGGCCCCGGGCACGGTGGATTTCTCCGCCGGGTCGGGGCCGCTGCTGACGACCATCGAGGGGCTGCCCGCGTTCCGCGTGCTGATTTGCTACGAAGCCATTTTCCCCGGCGAGATCATGCCGCCGGGCGAGGCGCGGCCGGAATGGCTGCTGAACCTCACCAATGACGGCTGGTTCGGGAATAGCACCGGGCCTTATCAGCATTTCGCCATGGCGCGGCTGCGGGCGGTGGAACAGGGCGTCCCCATCGTGCGCGCCGCCAACACGGGCATTTCGGCGATCGTGGACCCTTATGGGCGGACGATCGCGAGCCTGGGGCTTGGCGTTGCCGGGGTGGTGGATGGGCCGTTGCCGCGGGCGCTCGCCGGATTGACGCCCTATGCCCGCTTCGGCGACGCCACCTTGATCGGGCTGATCCCCTTCGTCCTCGTCCTGGCGTGGCTGGCCCGACGGCGGCAAGAAACCGCTCGCGCTTCTTGACCGTGCGGGCAAAGCTTGCCAAAAGAGCCGACCGTCGGCGCCCGCCCTCGGCGTAGGAGGATAAAAGCTTGCCCCCAACGGACTATCTGTTCACCAGCGAATCCGTGGCCGAAGGCCATCCGGACAAGGTCTGCGACCGCATTTCCGATGCCGTCGTCGACGCGTTTCTGACCGCCGATCCTTACTCGCGCGTCGCCTGCGAGACGCTGGCGACCACCAACCGGGTGGTGATCGCCGGCGAGGTGCGCGGGCCGCGGTCGCTGGTGAGCAAAGAGGGCAAGATCAAGAAGGAAAAGATCGAGTCCATCGCCCGCAAGGCGATCAAGGACATCGGTTACGCGCAAAAAGGTTTTCACTGGAAGACGGTCAAGATCGCTTGCTACCTGCACGCCCAATCGGCCGATATCGCGCGCGGCGTCGATGCCGCCGGCAACAAGGACGAGGGCGCGGGCGATCAGGGGATCATGTTCGGCTATGCTTGCGATGAAACGCCGGAATTGATGCCGGCGCCGATCCAATACGCCCATCGGGTGCTGCGCATGCTGGCGGAAGCGCGCCACAGCGGCAAGGAGCCGATGCTGGGCCCCGACGCCAAGTCGCAAATCACGCTGCGCTACGTCAATGGCCGCCCGGTATCCGCCGACACGGTCGTTGTGTCGACCCAGCACAACGCGAAGGTCGACCAGGACGAGGTGCGCGAGATCGTCCGCCCCTATGTGCTGAGCACGCTGCCCAAGGGCTGGATGTGCAGGGAGAACCGTTTCTACGTCAATCCGACCGGGCGATTCGTGGTCGGCGGCCCCGACGGCGACGCCGGCCTCACCGGGCGCAAGATCATCGTCGATACCTATGGCGGCGCGGCGCCCCATGGCGGCGGCGCCTTTTCCGGCAAGGACCCCACCAAGGTGGACCGCTCCGCCGCCTATGCCGCGCGCTATTTGGCGAAGAACGTCGTCGCCGCCGGTCTTGCCCGGCGCTGCACCATTCAGGTGGCCTACGCCATTGGCGTTTCCTGGCCGCTGGCGGTCTATGTGGACACCCACGGCAGTGGCCAGGTGGACGAGGCGAAACTGTCGAAGCGGTTGCAGGAACTGGTGAGTTTGAGCCCGCGGGGGATTCGCGAGCACCTGGGGCTGAACAAGCCGATCTATAGCCGCACCTCGGCTTACGGCCATTTCGGGCGGCCGCCGGAAGCCGATGGAGGCTTTTCCTGGGAACGAACCGACCTCGTTCCCCAATTGAAATTGGCCTTCGCCTGAGTTCGCTTCCGACCCCGCACGTCGCCGAGGGCCCAGGCCGGCGCCTGCTCTATGGCCGCCGCCGCGGCCGCCGGTTGCGGCCCGGCCGGCAAGCGGCGATGGATCGCACGCTCCCGGACGTGATGCTGGCCGTGCCGGACGCGGGGAGCACGCTGGACATGCCTTTTTTTGGCGAATCCGTGGCCGATGTGGGGCTGGAAATCGGGTTCGGCGCCGGCGAGCATTTGGTCTGGCAGGCGGAGGCTCATCCCGGCATGGGGTGGATCGGCTGCGAGCCCTATCGTCACGGCATCGCCAGCCTGCTGGCGAAATGGCCGGAAGCGGGACGCGGACGGCTCAAGGTCGTGGTCGACGACGCGCGGGTGCTGCTGGCGGCCCTGCCGGACGCCTGCCTTGGCCGCGCCTTCGTCCTCTTTCCCGATCCGTGGCCGAAGAAGCGCCATCACCGCCGGCGCGTGGTGCAGGTGGAGACCTTGCGCCAATTGGCGCGCGTGCTGCGCCCGGGGGCCGAATTGCGCCTGGCGACGGACCATGCCGAATATGGGCGCTGGATCCTGGCGCGGGCGCTCAGGGAACCGGGGCTGGAATGGCTGGCGGAGCGGGCCCTGGACTGGCGCCGGCGACCCGAGGACTGGCCGGAAACGCGCTTCGAGGCCAAGGCCATAGCCGCCGGCCGGCGCTGCCTTTACTTGCGCTTCCGCCGCCGTCCGGGGTAATAGTCGCTGGATATCGGGCAGCTTCGGGCAAAGGCGACGCGATGTCTCGTTCACGGTGGATGGCGGTGGCGGCGGTGATCCTGGCGGCGGCGGCGGCGCGGCTGCTGCCGCATCCGCCCAATGTGACGCCGATCGCCGCCATGGCGCTGTTTGGCGGCGCCTTCGGGGCGGGCCTCTTGCCGGCTCTCCTCCTTCCCCTGTTGGCCATGGCGGCGAGCGACATTGTCATGACCATGATCGGCCACCCGGATGGCGGCTGGCACGGGACGCTGCCGTTCGTTTACGCGAGCCTTGCCGCGACAGTGGGCATTGGGCGGCTGGTGGGGCGCCGGCGCACGGGTTTGAGCGTCGCCGCGGGCGCCGTGGCGGCAAGCCTGCTCTTTTTCACGGTCACCAATCTCGGCGCTTGGCTGGCGGGCGGAATTTATCCGCTCACGGGCGCGGGGTTGAGCGCCTGTTTCGTGGCGGCGCTGCCCTTCCTGCGCCTCACCTTGCTCGGCGACCTTCTCTACAGCGGGCTGCTCTTCGGCGGCTTCGCCTTGGGCGAGCGCTGGCTGGGCGGACGCATGATCCTTCGAACATAGAACGGCGAAAAACGCGGTTTGGCCTTGCTGGCGGGGCGAAACCGACTATATTTCCCAAGTAATCTACTGGCCCGGTCGTGGGATCGGGTGGGGTGCGCGGTGGGCCAGGCGGCCCACCATTTGTTTTGGCGGCACACCTTCTTGTTTTGCGGCCCCTCGAATGACATGCGGACGAGGTTGTTGACTTGAGCGACACGGCCCAAGCACGCGCCGAGGCCATTGTGGCGCCGGCGCTGGCGGCGATGGGGTATGCGTTGGTGCGGCTTAAACTCGGTGGCGGGACACCGCAGGTCTTGCAGATCATGGTGGAGCGCGCCGATGGCAGCGGCGTCGGCATCGACGATTGCGCCGCCATCAGCCGCGCGGTGTCGCCGATCCTCGACGTGGAGGACCCGATCGCCGGCGGCTATGTGCTGGAGGTGTCCACCCCCGGCATCGAGCGGCCGCTGACGCGGCTCAGCGATTTCACCCGCTTCGCCGGCCGGGAAGCCAAAGTGGAACTGGTGCGCCCGATGGACGGCCGGAAGCGCTTTCGCGGCCGCTTGCTGGGCGTGGAAGGCGAGGCGGTGCGGCTCGAACAAGACGGTGCGCCGCTCGAATTGCCGTATGCCGATATCGCCACCGCCCAACTGGTGGTGGCGCCAAGGCCAGGCGGCGGGAATGAACGCGGTTCAGGACGGAGGGCAGGCGCTTGAGCGAAGCCAAGAGAGTGGAAGCACCCACGAGTCTCAACCGCATGGAACTGCTCCAGGTCGCCGACACGGTGGCGCGCGAAAAAGTCATCGAACGCGACGTGGTGCTGGCGGCGATGGAAGAAGCGATCCAGAAAGCGGCCCGCTCGCGCTATGGAGCCGAGCACGACATTCGCGCCGAAATCGACCGCAAGACCGGCGAAATCCGCCTGGCGCGGCTGCTGCAGGTGGTGGAAGTGGTGGAGACCGATGCCACCCAGATCGTCCTCGCCGAGGCCTTGCAGCGCAACCCCGAGGCGCAGATCGGCGATTTCATCAGCGAATCCCTGCCCTCGATCGATTTCGGGCGCATCGCGGCGCAAACCGCCAAGCAAGTCATCGTGCAGAAAGTGCGCGAGGCGGAGCGCGAGCGCCAGTACAACGAATACAAGGACCGCATCGGCGAGATCGTCAACGGCCTGGTCAAGCGGGTCGAATATGGCAACGTCACCGTCGATCTGGGACGGGCCGAAGCGGTCATCCGCCGCGACGAGCTGCTGCCCCATGAAAGCTACCGCCAGGGCGATCGCGTGCGCGCCTATATCTACGACGTGCGCCGCGAAACCCGGGGGCCGCAAATCTTCCTCTCGCGCACCCATCCGCAGCTCATGGCCAAATTGTTCGCCCAGGAAGTGCCGGAAGTCTATGACGGCATCATCGAAATCCGCGCCGTGGCGCGCGATCCGGGAAGCCGCGCCAAGATCGCGGTGATGTCGAACGATTCCTCCATCGACCCGGTGGGCGCCTGCGTCGGCATGCGCGGCTCGCGCGTGCAGGCGGTGGTGAACGAGCTGCAGGGCGAGAAAATCGACATCATCCAGTGGTCGCCGCAACGGGCGACGTTCATCGTCAACGCGCTGGCGCCGGCGGAAGTGGCGAAGGTGGTGCTGGACGAAGACGCCAAGCGCGTCGAGGTGGTGGTGCCCACCGACCAGCTTTCGCTCGCCATCGGCCGGCGCGGACAGAACGTGCGCCTGGCGTCCCAGCTCACCGGCTGGGATATCGACATCCTGACCGAGGAAGAAGAACGCGAGCGCCGGCAAAAGGAATTCCGCGAGCGCAGCCAGCTTTTCATCGACGCGCTGCTGGTGGACGAGACGATGGCGCAATTGCTGGTGGCGGAAGGCTTTGCCTCGGTCGAGGAAGTGGCGTTCCTGCCCCTCGACGAACTTGCCGGCATCGAGAGCTTCGACGAGGACCTGGCGCGCGAGCTGCACCAGCGCGCCCAAGCCTATCTGGCGCGGCGCGACGTGGAAATGAGCGAGCGCCGGGTGACGCTGGGCGTCGACGACGCGGTGGCGGCCATAAACGGGCTGACGCCGGAAATGCTGGTCACGCTGGGCGAGAAGGGAATCAAGACGCTCGACGACCTGGGCGATCTGGCGGGGGACGAACTGCGCGAGACGCTGCCCAACAGCCGGCTCACGGCGGAGGACGCCAACGCCATCATCATGGCGGCGCGGGCGCATTGGTTCGAGGAGCCGCCCGCGGCGGGGCCGGCGGCATAAGGCGGCGGGGCGTTGGGCATGGCGGCGACAGCCACGGCGTCGAGCGCGGAGCGGACGCGGCGCTGCATCGTCAGCGGCGGGCGCGAGGAAGCGAGCGGCCTGCTGCGCTTCGCCATCGGGCCGGACGCCAGGATCGTGCCCGACGTGGCCGGGGACCTGCCGGGACGCGGTTATTGGCTGAAGCCGACGCGCGAGGCGGTGACGAACGCGGTGGCCCGCCGCGCCTTCGCCAAGGCGGCGCGGCAAAAGGTCGCGGTGGACGCCGATCTCGCCGATCAGGTGGAATACCTGTTGTGCCGTCACTGTCTCGATTTGCTTGGCTTGGCGCGGCGCGCGGGCGCGGTCACCATCGGTTTCGAGCCGGTGCGGGGGGCGCTCAAGGCCGACCGGGTGGCGGTGCTGGTGGCGGCCCGCGACGCGTCGGCGGACGGCCGCTCCAAGTTGCGGGCGCTGGCGTCGGGCCTGCGGGTGGTCGAGGCTTTCACCGTGGACGAGCTCGGTTTGGCGCTCGGCCGCGAAAATGTGGTACATGCTGCGCTGGCGCCGGGCCGCGTGGCGGAGCGTTTTTACGCCGAAGTTTGTCGGCTTGGCGGCTTCCGGCCGGGGCCAGAGCGGAGCGGGAATGAGTGACGTCAACGAGCGTGGCGACAAGGCCGACGTGGCGACGCCGCCGCGCCGGCTTGAACTGCGCAAGACAGTGGAATCCGGCCAGGTGCGGCAAAGCTTCAGCCATGGCCGCTCGAAGACGGTCACGGTGGAAGTCAAGAAGCGGCGGACCTTCACCCGCGAGGGCGGCGG
>CAZIVY010000489.1:0-1929 GCA_964542505.1 uncultured Rhodospirillaceae bacterium | reverse complement strand
GGACGCCGCTGGTGGAGAAGCAGATCGACGATCAGGCCAAGGCGCACAATATTTCGAAGGAAGAGGTGGTGCGCACGGTGCTGCTGGCGCAGCAGCCCAACAAGCGTTTCGCCACGGTCGAGGAATTGGGCGCGCTGACCGCGTTCCTGTGCAGCGACATGGCGGCGTCGATCACCGGCACGGCGATGCCCGTGGACGGCGGCTGGACGGCACACTGAGACGTACGGCAACTCGATAGCACGCCCGGGCCACGGCCGTGCCGCGAACAACCAAAACCCCCAGGAGGAAAGCCATGAAGACCCAAGGTGCGGCACTCAAACTGGAGACCGAAGCCTTTGCCAGTGGCGGCGGCGGAAACGAGGGCGGGCGGCGCGGCGGCGCGTCTACCTTCGCCAGCGACACCGCCCGGCGCGACGAGCGGCAGTCGGCCAAGACCAGGACGCTGAACCTGGCGCTCCAGGGCGGCGGCTCCCACGGCGCCTTCACCTGGGGCGTGCTCGACCGGCTGCTCGAGGACGAGCGGGTGAACTTCGAAGGCATCAGCGCCACCAGCGCCGGGGCGATGAACGCCACCGTCTTCGCCTACGGCATGGCCGCCGGCGGACGCGAGGGCGCGCGCAAGTCGCTGGAGGGATTTTGGCGCCGCATCAGCCACTCCAGCAATTCCAGCCCGTTGCGTCCGTCGTTCTTCGACCAGATGATGGGCAACAAATCGCTGGAAGGCTCGCCCGCGTTCATGTTCTTCGACATGATGACGAAGGTGCTTTCGCCCTATCAGTTCAACCCGTTCAATTTCAACCCGTTGCGCAAGGTGCTGGAACAATGCGTGGACTTCGACATGCTGCGCCGCGCCACGTGCCCGGTGAAGCTGTTCCTGTCGGCGACCAATGTGCGCACCGGCAAGGTCAAGGTGTTCACCAACGACGAAATCGGCCCCGACGCGGTGCTCGCCTCGGGCTGCCTGCCTTTCCTCTTCCACGCGGTCGAGATCGACGGCGAGGCCTATTGGGACGGCGGCTATATGGGCAATCCGGTGATCTATCCGCTGATCTACAACTGCGACTCGCGCGACGTGATGATCGTGCACATCAACCCGATCCAGCGCGCCGAGGTGCCGAAGACGGCGGTCGAGATCATGAACCGCATCAACGAAATCAGCTTCAATTCCTCGCTGATGCGGGAAATGCGGGCCATCAGCTTCGTCACCAAGCTGATCGATAACGGCAAGCTTGACGACAAGGAATTCCGGCTCATGCGCGTCCACGGCATCGCGGCCGACGACGTCATGTGCGGGCTGGGCGTGGCCAGCAAGATGAACGCCGACTGGGAGTTCCTCACCAACCTGCGCGACGTCGGGCGCGAGCGGGCGCAAATCTGGCTCGACGCTAACTTCGACAAGATCGGCCAAAACTCGACGGTGGACATCGCCGCGACCTATTTGTGACCGCGGGGGACATGGCGGTTCGGTGGCAAAAGCGGCTGGGGTCGCATCTTGGCGGCGCCGCGGGCGAGATACTGGCGACGCTGCAGGCGGTGGTCGTCAGCGGCCGCGACCTCGCCGAGCTGCCGGAGCGCGTGCGGGCGCGCCTGATCGCGCAGCAGGACACCAGCGAAATCATCATCGGCTGGATGCAGGTGGCGGCCATCGTCACCTTCGCCAGCCTCTATTCGCTGACGCCCAAGGGGTTTCCGCCGACGGTGCCCTTCGAGCCCGTGCCGTGGACGCTGGGCGTATACGGCCTGTTCACCGCCTTGCGCTTGTGGATGGCCCATCGGCGGCGGTTGCGCGGCGGCATGCTGCGGCTCTCGGTGGTCATCGACATGGCGGTGCTGATGGTGACCATCTGGAGTTTCCATCTGCAGTACCAGGCGCCGCCGGCGCTCTACCTCAAGGCGCCGACGCTGATGTACGTGTTCATCCTCATCGCG
>CAZIVY010000488.1:0-3772 GCA_964542505.1 uncultured Rhodospirillaceae bacterium | reverse complement strand
CTGACCGGCTTGCGCATCACCCACGCGGGCGATTTGGAGCGCGCGGCGCACATGCTGCTGACGCTGGGAGCGAAGGCGGTGTTGATCAAGGGCGGGCAATTGGCCGGCGAGACGGTGCACGATTTGCTGCTCGGCGAAGGGGTCATGGAATGGTTCCGTGGCCCGCGCCTTGGCGGCGCCGACGCCAAGGGCCCCGGCGGCACGCTGGCGTCGGGGATCGCCGCCGGCCTGGCGCAAGGCATGGGACTGCGCGACGCCGTTGCGCGCGCGCGCGACCACATCATGGAGGCGATCCTGGCCACGCCGTAGGGATCGCCGCGCCTATCTTTCCGCCGCCAGCCGGCGCTCCAGCACCGCTTTCACCGCCGGCCATTCGCGGTCGATGATGCTGTACCAGACGCTGTCGCGCACCCGCCCGGCGCCGACCGGGCCTCCGTCCGGCGAGATCGCGTATCCGGCTCAGAGCAAGCGCCCGCGCGGCCCGGTCTCTCGCCGCCTCGCACCTTGTGCAACCAGCCGAATGGCGCCGGCCAACGCGTCGGGTGGGCATCGCGGTCGGGATGCGATATGCTAAATTTCATGAGCACGCTTGTTGAGCTTGAGGAAAAAATATTGGCTCTGCCGGCCGCCGAGCGGGAAAGGCTGGCGGCGCTGGCTTGGGATAGCTTGGTAGCCGATCCCAGCGCCGCGGGTGATCGCGGCATCGACCCCGAGGGCATCGAGATCGCGGCGCAACGCGACGCAGAAATCGAGTCGGGCCAAGTCAAGCCCATCGGTCACGCCAAGTTCGTGCGGCGCACCGGTGGCGAGTCGGAATGAAGGTTGAGTATCACCCACTCACCGTAAACGATCTCAACAACGCCGTTGCATACCTGAATCCGTAACGGGCTGGGCTCGGTGACGAGCTTCGGTCCGGGGTCTACTCAGCCATCGAGCGAATTCGCGCCAATCCCACGCACCACCCCATCGCCGCGCATGGCGTACGCCGTTGTTTCGTGCACCGTTTCCCCTACGCCGTCTTGTTTCGCGTCGTTCGTGACGACCTGTTGCGCGTGTTGGTCATCCGTCATCATCGCCGTCATCCGAGCTTCGGTTTTGGCCGCCGATAGCCGCGGCATGACGGGTCGAAACTCATCGCGGTTGGCATGAAATGACCGCGTTGCACGGCAAAGGCCCCCGCGCCTATCTTTCCGCCGCCAGCCGGCGCTCCAGCACCGCTTTCACCGCCGGCCATTCGCGGTCGATGATGCTGTACCAGACGCTGTCGCGCACCCGCCCGGCGCCCGTAATCATGTGGTTGCGGAAGGCGCCTTCTTCCCGCGCGCCGAGCCGCACCAGCGCCGCCTGCGACTGAACGTTCAGGCGGTCGGTCTTGAACTCGACGCGGATCGCGCCCCAGGCCTCGAAGGCGTGGCGGAGCATCAGGTACTTCATTTCGTCGTTGACGCCGCTGCGCTGAAAGGGGCGCGCGATCCAGGTCCAGCCGATTTCGGCCCGCCGGTTGGCGCGGTCGATATTGGCGAAGCGCGACGAACCGACAACGCCGCCCGAGCGCCGGTCGACAGCGGCAAAGGGGAGCGCGCCGCCTTGGCGCTGCATCTCCAGCGCGGTTTCGATGAAGGCCAGTATGCCGGCGCTATCGGCTATCGGGACCGGGAACCACTGGAAAATGTCGCCCTCGGCTCCGGCCGCCCACAGCGCGGCGTGATGCCCGAGGGCAAGCGGTTCGAGGCGCAGGCGCGCGCCTTCGAGGACGATCGGCTGAATTTCCACGCGTCCGGCCCCTCAAATCACGGCGTTGCTGGCGCCGGGCGACTGGTGCGCCAGGTCGCGCACCAAGGTCAAGGCGCGCGTCAGCGTCGAGCGATCGGGCGCCGCCGCCAGCGATACCCGCACCGCTTCCGGCGCCGTCACGCCAGCCAAGGCAAACGCCGAGGCCGGCACGACCGCCACGCCCCGCGGGCGCAAGGCGGCGGTAAATTCGTCGGCGCGCCACGGCCGGGGCAAATGCAGGAACACATGCAAGGCCATGGGATCGGCCTGGCGCTCGAAGCCCTCGAGCAGCGACGCGGCAAGTTCGTGGCGCGCCGCCAGTTCGCGGCGAAGCGTGTCGATAAGGCGCGCCGCCGTGCCGTCGGCAAACCAAAGCCGCAATATTTCGGCGGGCAGAGCCGGGGCGGCTAGAATCATGGCGGAAACCGCGTCGCCCAACGGCCCCATGAGCGATGGCGGCGCCGCCATCCAGCCGAGGCGCAGGCCTGGGGACAGGCACTTCGCGGCGCCGGTGAGATAAATGGTGCGCTCCGGCGCCAGCGTGGCGATGGGGGCGGGACGCTCGGGCGACAGATAGCCGTAGATGTCGTCCTCGATCACGGTCAGATCCCGGGCGCGCGCAACCGACGCGATATCGCTCCGGCGCGTGGCGCTCATGGTCGCCGCGGTGGGGTTCTGAATCGTCGGCACGATGACCACAACCCGCGCCGCCGTCTCGCGCGCGGCCTTATCCAGCGCGTCGGGACGCATGCCCTCGGCGTCCATCGCCACGGGAATCACGTTGAGGCGCAATAGCCGCGCCGCGCTTTTCAAGCCGCCATAGGTTATCGCCTCGCCCAGAACCGGAGCGTCGGACGAGGCGGTGGCGGCCAGCGCCGCCGCCAGGGCCTGCTGGGCGCCGGCGGTGACGACGATCCGCTCGGGGTCCACCTTGAACCCGATCATGGCGATGAAATCGGCCCCCAGGCGGCGATGTTCGGCGGACCCGCCGGGCGGCATGTAGCGCAATGCGTTTTCGACGCCGGGCAATTCGGCCAATTGGCGCAGCGCTCTCCGCATCGCCTCGACATGTTCCAGCGACATGGGCGCGTTGCGCGACAGATCGACGTTGCCGGACGCGGCGCCCGCCGGTCCGTTAGGCGAGCGCACGAATGTGCCGCGGCCCACATGGCCGGCGACCAGGCCCCGGCTTTCGGCCAGTTGATAGGCGCGGGTCACGGTTCCCAGCGTCACGCCCAGTTTCCAGGCCAGATCGCGTTGCGGCGGCAGTTTGGCGCCAGGGCCAAGTTCGCCGGCGGCGATGGCGTCGCCAATGCCTTGGGCAATGGCGCGGTAGCGGGGGCCAGGTAACCGATCGATATCGGGCATCCATATTGTCATGGTGACAAGATATGATTTGACGGGTGCAATGTCAATCTGTATCTATATTCACACGAACATGTCGAGAAAATGGTGGGTAAAATGAGTCATTGTACGCATACAAATCATCATCTCGCACTGAAATCGCCGGTGGATGACCCGACCTGGGGGAGTCGCTTGATGGCGCTTCTGGTTTCCGCGTCCAACCTCGTCCTCGACGCCCAAAGGCGGGCGGCGGAGCGGCATCATCTGGCTTCGCTCAGCGACCATGTCTTGCGCGACATGGGCCTCAGCCGCGCGGACGTGGAACGGGAATCGAGCCGGCGGTTCTGGGAGAAATGAGCGCCGAGGCCGCCGCCACGGCTAGTCGCGGGTCCGAGGCGCCAACGCCAGCCACTGTTCAGGGACTGCTGCTGGGCGTGCTGGCGGTGGCGGCGTTCAGCCTTACCTTGCCGGCGACACGCATCGCGGTGGCGGATTTTTCGCCGCTGTTCGTCGGCTTTGGGCGCGCCGTGGCGGCGGCGCTGGCGGCGGGGGTATTTCTCCTCGCTGGCGGCCAACGCTGGCCCACGACGCGGGAAACGCGATCTCTGGCGGTCGTGGCCGGCGGGGTCGTCGTCGGCTTTCCGCTACTCTCGGC
>CAZIVY010000487.1:0-5807 GCA_964542505.1 uncultured Rhodospirillaceae bacterium | reverse complement strand
GAACACGGCCCGGCGCGCAGTTTCGCGCCGAACCCGGCGGCCTACGACCCGCATTATCATTTCCAAATCGCCATCGAAGCCGGCCTCAGCGCCTACGCCGCGCCGCTCGGCATGCTGGAAGCCGGCGCCGACACCTTCGCCGGGCAAATTCCGCTCATCCTCAAGATGAACAGCGCGAACGCCCTGTCGCGCGAGAAGGAAGCGGCGACCCAGGCGCGCACCGCGTCCATCGGCGATGCGCTCCGCCTTGGTTGCTCGGCGGTGGGTTTCACCATCTACCCGGGCTCCGACAAGCAATACGAGATGATGGAAATGGTGCGCGAGCAGGCGCGCGAAGCCAAGTCGGTGGGCCTGGCGGTCGTCGTCTGGTCCTACCCGCGCGGCGGCGCCCTGACCAAGGACGGCGAATTGGCCATCGACGTGGTCGCCTATGCCGCCCACATGGCGGCGCTTCTGGGCGCCCACATCATCAAGGTGAAGCTGCCGTCCGCCCATATCGAGCAGGCGGAGGCGAAAAAGGTCTACGAGGCCCAGAAGATCGACATTTCCACCCAGGCCAAGCGCGTGGCCCATGTGGTGCAGTCGCTTTTCGGCGGCCGGCGAATCGTCGTCTTTTCGGGCGGCGCCGCCAAGGGCGAGGATTCGGTGGTCGACGACGCCCGCGCCATCCGCGACGGCGGCGGCAATGGCTCGATCATCGGGCGCAATACCTTCCAGCGCCAACGCGGCGATGCGCTGAAGCTGCTCGACACCCTGGTCCGCGTCTACAAGGGCGAGGCGTAATCTCCACCCTTTGCCCGCGCGCTGCCGTCTCTACCTGATCACGCCGGAAAAACTCGATCCCGGCGCCTTCGCGCGCACGCTCGGATCGGCGCTGGCCGGGGGCGACGTCGCCTGCCTGCGACTGCGCCTTGGCGACGCCGGCGACGACCCCCGTGGCGACAGGGTGCGCCGCGCGGCGCGCGCGCTGATGCCGGTGGCGCACGCTTTCGACGTCGCCTTTGTCATCGACAACGACCCGCGTCTCGCGGCCGAACTGGGCGCCGACGGCGTTCACCTCGAGGGCCGGGACGCCGACCCTGCCG
Organism: uncultured Rhodospirillaceae bacterium; assembly: GCA_964542505.1. Lineage (GTDB taxonomy): Bacteria > Pseudomonadota > Alphaproteobacteria > Ferrovibrionales > Ferrovibrionaceae > CAZIVY01. The sequence goes on along the minus strand of CAZIVY010000487.1, from coordinate 4,722 downwards.
GCGCGCGGCGCCTGCTGGGGCCGGATCGCATCGTGGGCGTCGCCTGTGGCGCTTCCCGTCATTTGGCGATCGCGGCGGCCGAGGCCGGGGCCGATTACATCGCCCTCGACGCCGACCCGGACCTCATCGCCTGGTGGGACGAGTTGATGGTGGCGCCCTCCGTCGCCATGGGAGATGTCGCTCTGGCGGACGGCGCCGCCCTGGCCGCCGCCGGCGCCGACTTCATCGCCATGGGCGCGGGCGTCTGGGACCACGAAGCCGGACCTGCCGCCGCCATCGTCGGGTTTAACGCCGCGATTGCCAAGGTACTGGCCGGCTGATACCGTCCGCGCCGCTTTTCCAACCGTGAGCGCGAACCGCGTCATGGCGCTCAAATCCGCACTTCTCAACGTCATGATCGCCGCCGCCCGCAAGGCATCGCGCAGCCTTGTGCGCGATTTCGGCGAGGTGGAAAACCTGCAGGTATCCAAGAAGGGGCCGGCCGATTTCGTATCCGCCGCCGACCGCAAGGCCGAGCAGGTATTGAAGGACGTGTTGAGCAACGCCCGCCCGGAATACGGTTTCAGCTTCGAGGAGCAGGGCGAGATCGCCGGCGCCGACGGCCGCCACCGCTGGCTGGTGGACCCCCTGGACGGCACCACCAACTTCCTCCACGGCATGCCCCATTTCGCCATTTCCATCGGCCTCGAGCGCGACGGCGAGCTGGTGGCCGGCGTGGTCTACGATCCCTTGCGCGACGAAATGTTCTGGGCCGAGAAGGGACAAGGCGCCTATCTGAACGAGCGCCGCCTGCGGGTTTCGACCCGCTCCCAGATGGCCGAGGCGCTGGTGGCCACCGGCATCCCCTTTCCCGGACGCGGCGGCGACGGGCGCTTCCGCGCCGAGCTTGCCGCCATGATGCCCGCCACCGCCGGCATCCGCCGCTGCGGCGCCGCCGCCCTCGATCTGGCTTATGTCGCCGCCGGCCGCTATGAGGGCTTCTGGGAACGCGCCTTAAGCCCCTGGGACCTCGCCGCCGGCATCGTCCTGGTGCGCGAAGCCGGCGGTCTGGTGACCGATCTCGACGGCAAGGACAAGATGCTCGCCACCGGTTCCGTCCTGGCGGCCAATGACCGCGTGCACGCCGCCCTCGCCGCCACGCTCCGTTCCGCCAACTGACGCTTGGCATCGAAATAAGGCGGAACGGGGCGAAAATTCGCGGAAGCGCATCAAGGCATTTTGGTTCTTGATTGGACGCGAATGTATTCGATCATCTTTTTTATGTCGGGACTTGTATTGATTGTCAGGATTTTGATGTCGGGATGGTCGTTCGGAAAGACGCGGAACATCTCGTCGGCGAAAGCTTGACCGATATGCGGCACACCCTCGAAGTCCAATAGTACTTCGGAAAAACTGTCGAACCTGGCGAGAACGCGCTTTGCTTGCGACCGCGAAACCAATTGTTCGTCGGGATACCTTCCGAGTTTTATCGGCACATGGGTTTTCCTGAATCGAAAGTCATCTCCTTGGTACTGATTGAACACCTCCTGGGTGGTCCAGGACGCATCGGTCGATAGGCTCATATGAACCGCCGTGCCGCGAACATGCCGGGTTAGATCGCCGCTTTCGATGAGCCATTCGAAATCGCGTTGGCGCTGCCGCGTATAGAAAAGTTCGCCCGATCGAATCGAGAATTCGTCGAACATCCGGGACGTAAAGAAAATTCCCTCGCCGGCATGTTTCTTTTTGTCGGACGTCAATTTGCCTTTCGACAGTTCGAGAAGCGCGCTTCTGGCGTCAGGCAGTTTGAAATCGGTTTGGATTCTTTGAAATATTCCCATCCCGTCATCTGAAATCATCATTTTTATGGTTGTGTAGTTCTGCTTATAAGAGATAAGCGCCGATCGACTTCCCGAATGATCGATGGCGTTATTGAGAATTTCCGTGAATCCATAGTGACAGAGGTCGACGACATTTTGTTTGACGTTTTTCATCAGCGGAAAAATCCGGAAGCGCCATGGTGCGTCTTCGGACACCCCGACACCGATCTTGATCCTGAAGACCTCATCGACGATGTTCTTGAGGCGATATTTCCGCCCGGTGGTATTCCCTTTCGCCGCCAGCAATCCATCGCCCGCTAGCCGCTGCATGTACCGGCTAATCGCGGTTCGAGAGAGGCTGAACTCCTTCGCCGCCAGCGATCCGATAGACCCCTCATGGTTCGCGACGTTCCGGAGGATGAATTCCCGGACCAAGGGGTTTTGTCGGCTACGGCGATGTGTTGTCAATTTTGATCTCCATGGCTGTCAACGTTAGCATGCCTGTTTGTAACACTTAAGGAGCATTGTTGCCAATGCTAAGGCGTGACGTTGACAACCCGAACAACGCAACTCTCCGCGCATATGCATGCCAGGATCGTGGGCATGATGGTCGAGGACGTATCCTTAGGGTGACCACGCGGACATCGGGCGTTTCCATTGTCGCCGGTTGTTGGCGCCGCGGCCCTGGGTTATTGTTCCGCCCGTAATGGGTCGACATAGCGAAGCGAACAGGGACGCTCCGCCGCTGCCGGCAATGCTCGTCCGTGCAGCTTGGGTCTGGTGCGCCTGCCGGGCCTTGATGCTCGCAATGGCCCTACCGGCCCTGGTTTCCCTCGCCGTCTCCTCGACACCGCATCCGGCGCTTGCCGCCGCGGCGAACAACGGCGCGGCGGCGGAATCCGCCACGGCGTCCAAGTCGCGCGCCAAGGTGGCGCCGGTTCCGGTGCCAAGGCCCAAGCCCGACAGCACCGCCGATCGAGGCGCGGAGACGCCGGCGCCGCAAGCCGCCTTTCCGTCCCTGACGCAAGCCGCCGCGCCGTCCCGCCCGCCCGCCGGGTCGCTGCCGGTGACGCTCCCCTTCCCTTCCGGCAGCGCGTCCCTGAGCGACCCCCTCCGCGATCGCCTCGACGCCCTTGCCGACAGTCTGGTGGGCAACGACAAGCGGGTGCAGCTTCTGGCCTTCGCCAAGGCCGAGGGCGCCGACGCGCCCTATGTGGCGCGGCGCCTTTCCCTGGAGCGCGCGCTGGCGGTGCGCGGCTATCTCATCGGCAAGGGCGTCCGCGGCACGCGCATCGACGTGCGCGCCCTGGGCGCCAATGGACCGGGACCCGTGGACCGTGTCGACGTGGTGGGGGCCGGACGCTGACAGCGGCCCTCGGGCCTTGCCCGGCGCCGCGGCATGGGTTGCGGCATCGCGGCGAAGGCGATATGGAATGAAGCCATGACCCGGCCTAGCCGTTACCTGCTGCGCATGGTGCTTTTCCTGGTCGCCATCTCCGGGGTCGTGGGCGTTCTGCTGGTGCCGATCCAGCGCGCCTTTCTCTCCAATCCCGCCCTCAACGGATTGATCCTCGCCACGCTCGTCCTCGGTATCGGCTACGTCCTCCGCCAGGTGCTGATGCTGGGCAAGGACGTCACCTGGATCGAGTCCTATCAGCGGGCGCGCCACTCCTCCACCGCTTCGGTGCCGGAGGCGCCGGCCTTGCTGGCGCCCATGGCGACGCTGCTCGAAACCCGCGGGCGCGTCGGCACGCCGTTGTCGCCGCTGTCGTTGCGCTCCATGCTCGATTCGATCGCCGCGCGCCTGGACGAAGCGCGCGAGATGTCGCGCTACCTCATCGCCCTGCTGATCTTTCTCGGCCTGCTCGGCACTTTTTGGGGACTGCTCGAAACCGTGACCGCGGTGGGCTCCACCATTGGCGGTCTGAGCCTTGGCTCGGCCGCCGATCCCGGCCAGCTTTTCGACAAGCTGCGGGAGGGACTGGCGTCGCCGCTGGTGGGCATGGGCACGGCGTTTTCCGCCTCGCTGTTCGGCCTTTCCGGTTCGCTCGTCCTCGGCTTTCTCGATCTCCAGGCCGGGCAGGCACAGAACCGCTTCTACAACGAGCTCGAGGAATGGCTGTCGGGAATGACGCGCCTTGCCGCCTCCGGCTCGATCGGCGAGGCCGGCGAGCAATCGGTGCCGGCCTACGTTCAGGCGCTCCTCGAACAGACCGCCGAGGGCCTCGACAACCTGCAGCGCGCCATGACGCGCTCGGAGGACAACCGCGGCAACGCCAACGCCACGTTGTTGCAACTGGCCGAACGCCTGTCCAGCCTCACCGACCAGATGCGCGCCGAGCAGTCGCTGCTGATGAAACTGGCGGAAGGGCAGATGGAGCTGCGCCCGGTGCTGGCGCGGCTGGCGCAGATGGGCGAGGCCGGCGGAATCGATGCCGCCAGCCGCAATCACCTGCGCAACATCGACGTCTATGTGACGCGGCTGTTCGAGGATTCGGCCGAAGGGCGCAACCGCATGATCGAGGACATGCGCGGCGAGTTCAAGTTGCTGGCGCGCACCCTAGCCGCCATCGCCGACGAGCGCCGCAAGGTAACCTAGTGCCTGGAACCGCACGTGGATGACACGGCCCTCACGCTTCGACCCTCGCCGCCTTCGGCGCCTCGACAGCATGAGGGCCTCATCCTGAGCCGGCCGCCCTTCGACGCGCGCTTTGCGCGTCGCTCGGGACAAGCGGCCGTGTCGAAGGGTGGGGCCCAGTCGCCCGCCGGCGATAGCGGGGACTAGCCCATGGCCGGCCTTGCCCGCAACCGGCGGCCCACGATCGAACCCTGGGCCGCCTATGTGGACGTGCTTTCCACGCTGTTGCTGGTTTTCATTTTCGTGCTCTCGGTTTACGTGCTGGCGCAGTTCTTTCTCGCCAAC
>CAZIVY010000486.1:0-8623 GCA_964542505.1 uncultured Rhodospirillaceae bacterium | reverse complement strand
TGGCCGCCATGGGCATGGAGCAGCGCCTCCGCCATGATGCTGCGGGCGCGGTTCCCGGTGCAGAGAAAAAGCACGGCAAGTGGATCAGGCGACACCGATCGACCCACAGGTGAGTATTGCGCGGCGGCGGCAATGGACGATACTAAAACGCCGGGCAGGAGGAAAACCATGCGCGAAGTCGTCGTCGATACCGAAACCACCGGCCTCGATCCGGCCCAAGGCCATCGGGTGGTGGAAATCGGCTGCCTCGAATTGGTCAACCACGCCGCCACCGGCCAGACCTTCCACGCCTACATCAACCCCGAGCGCGCCATGCCGAGCGCGGCCTTCGACGTGCACGGCCTCGGCGACGAATTTCTTCAAGGGCACCCCATCTTCGCCAAGGTGGCCGACGCCTTTCTGGCCTTCCTCGGGGATTCGGCCCTGGTCATCCACAACGCCGCCTTCGACCTTGGCTTTCTGAATGCCGAGCTTGCCCGCCAGGGCAAGGCGCCGCTGGAGTTCGGGCGCGCCGTCGATACCATCGACCTGGCGCGGCGCAAGTTTCCCGGCGCGCCCGCGTCCCTCGACGCGCTTTGCCGGCGCTTCGCCATCGACCGCTCGGCGCGCAAGAAGCATGGCGCCTTGGTGGACGCCGGCCTGCTGGCGGAAGTCTATCTGGAACTGTTGGGGGGCCGGCAGCCGGCTCTGGGTCTGGCGGCCGCGGGGACGGCCGGGAATGTGGCCGGAGCGGTGGACGCGCCGGCGAAATCGAACCTGCGGCCGGCGCGCGCCCACCAGGCCACCGCCGCGGAGATCGCCCGGCACGCCGCTTTCGTCGGCCGCCTGAAGGATCCCCTCTGGCGTTCCTAGGCTACCGGGGGCGCGTCCGGAGGCGAGGCCGAACCGGCCGCAAGCTGCTGTTTCGTCCGCCGGTAGAGCTCGACGAAATCGATCATGTCCAGCAGCAGCGGCGGGTAGCCGCCGTCGCGCGTGACGTCCGCCATGACCCGCCGCGCGAAGGGAAACAGGATGCGCGGGCATTCCACCAGGCACACGACTTCAAGGTGCTCGCGCGGCACGTTCTCCAGCGTGAACAAGCCGCAATACTCCACCTCGGCGACAAATGCCGCGCTCTCGCCCCGCTTGGCGGTGGCGTGGAGCTTCAGCGTCACCTCATAGTTGTCGCCGCCCATGCCCTGGGCGCGCACGTCGACGTTGACGCCGACCTCGGGCGCCGGCCCCTCGCGCGCCAGGCCGTGCGGCGCCCCTGGATTTTCGAACGACAGGTCCTTGACGTACTGTGTGCTGAGAGCGAGCCGCGGTTGCGCCGCGGCCGTCGCTGGCGCCGTGGGCGGTGTCGGCGGCGGTTTAGGGGCGCCGCCGCCATTGGCGCCGCGATCTGAGTTGCTCATCCTTCACTCTCCGACTATTCACTCGCCGGCCCTTGTTTTCGGGGCCGCGCTGGACCAGATGTTCATAAAGGAGTAGCTTATTGGCGGCAATGATTGACAACGCGTTTCGGCTTTTGTGGGCAAGCGCGCGAACACCGCGAACGGGCTTGGGCCGCGCGGGCCGCGCGGGCAAAGCGTTGGTCACCCGATAGCATCATGGGTAACGGTTTCCAGTTTCTCGACATCATCCTGCTCGCCATGGTCGCGGGCTTCGTGCTCTTGCGCCTGCGCAATGTCTTGGGCAAGCGCACCGGCCACCAGGCCCCCGAGCCCCGTCCCGCCGAGACCGAAGCGGACACAGGCAAGGTCGTCGCCTTGCCCAACCGCCGCCGTCGCGCCAGTGAACCGGCCGCGCCGCAACCCGGCGAGATCGCTTCGGAGCCGGCCGGGGTCGCGGCCACCGGTATCGAGCGGCTGCGCCAGGCCGACCAGACCTTCGACGACAAGGAATTCATCGCCGGCGCCAAGAGCGCTTACGAGGCCATTATTACCGCTTTCGCCAAGGGCGACACCGACGGCCTGCGGGTCCTGGTATCGGCGGACGTGTTCAATGATTTCGCCGGCACCATCCGCAAGCGCGAGGCGGCGGGCGAGAAAATGGAAACGACGCTGGTGGGATTCGATTCCGTGGAGATCGCCGAAGCCGACGTGCGTGGGCGCATTGCCGAGGTCACGGTCCGCTTTGTCACCGATTTGATCAGCGTGACCCGCGACAAGGCCGACGCCGTGGTCGGCGGCAGCGTCAGCGCCATCGACCGGGTGACCGAATCGTGGACCTTCGCTCGCGACGTTCGCTCGCGCGATCCCAACTGGACCTTGATCGCCACCAGCGCCCCGGCGTGATCCGCCGCCTGATTGACATCCTGCTGTTGGCGGCGCTGGCCGGGTGCGCCGTGCCGGCGGATCGCTTGACATACCGCCCCGCCAGTTTCGGCGATTTGACCGGCTGGCGGGACGACCGCGCCGCCGAGGCCGTGGCCGTTTTCCTGCGCTCCTGCGCCGTCATCGAGAATCAGCCGGCCACGGCGGATTTCGACCGTCACCGTTTCGCCGGCCGCTACGGGGACTGGCAAGGCCTCTGCCGCGAGGCGGCGTTGCTTCCGCCCGGCGACGACCCCGCCGCGCGCGAGTTCTTCGAACGCGGGTTCGTGCCCGTCGCCGCCGCCAACAACCGGCGCGACGAAGGCCTTTTCACCGGCTATTTCGAACCCATATTGCGCGGCAGCCGCACGCGCCAGGGACCCTACACGGTGCCGCTTTACGGACGGCCCGCCGATCTGATCGGCGTCGATCTCGGCGCCTTTCGCGATACGCTGCGCGGCCAGCGCATCGCTGGGCGCGTCGTCGACGGGAATTTGAGGCCCTATGCCGACCGCGCCGCCATCGAGGACGGCGCGCTGGCGGGGCAGGGGCTTGAATTGCTGTGGGTGGACGACCCGGTAGAGGCCTTTGTCCTCCACGTTCAGGGCTCCGGCCGCGTGGATCTTGACGATGGCAGCCGCGTTCGAATCGGCTACGCGGCGCAGAACGGCCACGCTTATGTGGCCATCGGGCGTGTCCTCGCCGACCGGGGCGCGCTGCCCCTCGACGCCGTCACTTGGCCGGCCATCCGCGACTGGCTGGATCGCAATCCCGGCGAGGCGGGCAAGCTTCTGCGCGCCAATCCATCCTATGTCTTCTTCCGCGAGCTCGGCGGCGATAGCCCGCTGGGCGCCCAGCAGGTGCCCTTGACCCCCGGGCGCTCGCTCGCCGTCGATCGCGCGCATCTACCGCTGGGCCTTCCCATCTGGCTCGACGCCACCTACCCGCGGGCCGACGGCCAGGGCGACCTGCCGTTGCGCCGCCTTTTCATTGCGCAGGACACGGGCGGCGCCATTCGCGGCCCGGTGCGCGGCGATATTTTCTGGGGCGCCGGCGCCGATGCCGCGGCCATTGCCGGCCGCATGAAGCACACCGGGCGCTACTGGCTGTTGCTGCCGCGCCCCCTGGCCGCGAGTCTGCCAGCGTCATAGGGTGGCACTGTCACAGTCTGAACTTAGCTTGCGGTAAGATGCGCGCGGATCGAGCTTCGGGTCGGCGTCATCAACCCGTTTAACGATATCGGTCTTTTCCTAGGGACGGGTAGAAATGTCCGCCACCAGCGCCGGCGGCGCGAACGGCCCTGTTCGTCCGCGCGTAGTTGTACCAAACCGTGTAGAGCGCGACCATGTGGCAATGGTGGTCGAATTTCTGGCTATGCGCGTTAGTCAGCCGAGTAAATCGTCTCACTTGCATCCTGAATGACAGGTTGATGCGCTCGACGTGTGACGTGGAAGGTCAGCTAGAATGAAATTTCTTCGTCACGCTCCGGATTGGAAGGTTCGAGGCCAAAATCAGCTGGCACTTCATCGGTAGGCTCCTCCGGCTGTAGTTCGATCAGCCCGAAGGTGTTAGGGGCGGGTCGCGTGAATATCTCGCCCTTCCGGACGTAGGCAGCGAGGGAACCGCTGAGCCCGATCTTGTTCGTGCGATTTACCTCTTTATTCAAATCGCTCAGAATGCGGTCTACATGGAGCGGGGCACCATGCTTCAAGATCACGTCCCGAGCTTGGGCGACAAGGCTACCAGGACGGAGAACGGTCGCGGCATCGACCGCTTCGGCCGCGTCTCTCGGAAACATTTTGAGAACATCCTGTAGCGCTTGCAGATAGGCCTTCGCATCTTTGATCTGCGCTTCAAGAGCTTGGATTTCCTGCTCTTTTTTCCTGACTCTTTCTTCTATGCGTCGCCTATCCACCATGCGGCCCACCAATTGAATGATGTTGTGGCGTATGAGAGGTGATGTGATAGACTGCCACATCATCTGTTTGCCATCAATAGCCCGGAGGATGCCGTGGGCGGTCTAACCGAACTCCCCGACGAGCCAGCCTATCGCGCCACGATGGAAAAGTTGCATGCCGCTAGGAAGGTATCGCCCAAGGGAGTGGACTATTGGTTGGCCCGCGATATCTGTCCGATCCTCGGGTACACATGGGAAGGATTCGAATCTGTCCTGGCGCGCGCGATGAAGGCCTGTGTCGGTATCAAGGTCGATCCTCAACATCATTTTCGACAGACGTCGAACATGATGAAAGTGGGAAAGGGGGCGCAGAGGAGCGGGGTCGATTTCTTTCTCAGCCGTTCTGCTTGCTATCTCGTCGCAATGAATGGCGAGCCCTCAAAGCCGGAAGTATCAGCGGCGCAAGCGTATTTTACCGTGCAGACCCGTCGGATGGAAATGCACGACGAGTTGAGCGAGGACCAACGACGAATCGAAATGAGAGAGCGGGTTCGCACGTCCCATCGAAAAGTGAGCGGGGTCGCAAAGGAAGCTGGCGTACGGAACACCATGCAACCCGTGTTCCACAACGCCCGGTATCTCGGGCTATATGGGATGTCGCATCAACAGGTACGAGCCAAGAAAGGGCTAGCGGCGAAAGACGTTCTCTTTGATCGCGCTGGAGCTTTGGAACTTTCAGCCAACGACTTTCAGATGAACCTCGCGGCTGACGTAATCGGGCGCGAGAACGTCAAAGGCGAATCACAAGTGATTAATGTCAACCGTGAACTGGGCACGCGTGTTCGAAGGGTGATCTCAGACAGTCGCGGGACAATGCCAGAGGATTTGCCGCTGGAGCCCCCAATCACTGAAATCAAAAAGCGCATTTCGGCGCGTCGGAAGAAACTCCCGAAAGCTTAATCCCACCGCGCACGTGCAGCCTTCTTGGCAGTATCGGCACGTCGCTTCTTTCCGAGCTTCTTTGCGCGTGCTTGGCCGCCCATGCGGCATGGTTCAACTGCGCCAGCGTTCTTAACGGGCTCGGCTTCGGTATCCTCGGTAGTCTCGCCGGTTGCGATCCGCATTAACTTCACGACCGCCCCGATCTCGGCGTCTGGCCACCGCCGGAAGGCCAGCCTATAGTTCGCGGCGCCTTGCGCACTGCGCCCGAATTACTGGGGCAAAATACAGGGTAGGATCATGGCCGAGCAGCCGGTAACGGTGGCGCTGTTTGTCACCTGTTTGGTGGACTTCTTTCGCCCGACCGTCGGCTTCGCCGCGGTCAGGCTGCTGGAGCGCGCCGGCTGCCGGGTGGAGGTGCCGCAAGCGCAGACCTGCTGCGGCCAGCCGGCCTATAATTTCGGCGACCGCCGCGATGCCGCCGCCATCGCCGCGTCCGTCATCGCCGCCTTCGCCGGCTACCGCTACGTGGTCGCGCCCTCGGGCTCGTGCGCGGGGATGATCAAGTGCCATTACCCGCTGTTGTTCGCCGCCGATCCGGCCGCGCGCGCCAAGGCCGAGGACCTGGCGGCGCGCACGCACGAGCTCACCTCGTTTCTCACCGACGTGATGAAATTCGACGCCGTCGACGCCGCCTGGCCGGGCGCCGCCACCTACCACGATTCATGCTCGGGGTTGCGCGAGCTTGGCATCAAGGCGCAGCCACGGCGGCTGCTCGCCTCGGTGAAGGGCCTCGCCCTGAAGGAAATGCGCGATTCCGAAGCCTGTTGCGGTTTCGGCGGCACGTTCTGCGTCAAGTACGGCGCGGTGTCGGCGGCCATCACCGCGCGCAAGACCGCCGACATAGCCGCCGCCGCCGAGGCGACGCTGGTGCTGGGCGGCGATCTCGGCTGCCTGATGAACATGGCCGGGCGCCTGCACCGCGAGGGCCAGCCCATCGCCGCCCGTCACGTCGCCGAGGTCCTCGCCGGCATGACCGCCGGGCCGGCCATCGGCGAGGCGGGCTAAGGTCCATGCACGCTTCGGCCGATACGTTCATCGCCAACGCGGACAAGGCGCTGGCCGACCCCGATTTGCGTTCGGCGATGAAGTCGGTGGAAACGAACTTCACCACCCGGCGCGCCAATGCCGCCGCCGCGCTGCCGGAATTCGACGCGCTGCGCGACGCGGCGCGCGGGATCAAGGACCACGTACTGGCGAATCTCGACTTCTATCTCGAGGCTTTCGAACGCCGGGTGGTCGAACAAGGCGGCGTCGTCCATTGGTGCCGCACCGCCCGCGAGGCGCGCGAAACCATCCTGTCCCTCTGCCAAGGCGTCGATGCCCGCATGGTCACCAAGGGCAAATCGATGATCGGCGAGGAGATCGGCATCAACGATTTCCTCGCCAAGAATGGCATTGAGCCGGTGGAAACCGATCTCGGCGAATACATCATCCAGCTCGCCGGTGAAATGCCCAGCCACATCATCGCGCCGGCGGTGCACAAGACCAAGGAACAGGTCTCCGATCTGTTTCATCTCCATCATTCGCCCCTTGGCAAGACCGTTCGCCTGACCGATGGCCAGGCCATGGTCAACGAGGCGCGCGAAATCCTGCGCCAGAAATACCTGGACGCCGATGTGGGAATCACCGGCGCCAATTTCCTCATCGCCGAGACCGGCTCCACCGTCATCGTCACCAACGAGGGCAATGGCGACCTGACGCAGACGCTGCCCAAGATGCAGATTGTCCTTGCCAGCCTGGAAAAAGTCGTGCCGACGCTGGAAGACGCCACCACCATCCTGCGCGTGCTGGCGCGCTCCGCCACCGGGCAGGAAATGTCGGTCTACACCAGCTTCACCACCGGGCCGCGCCGCGCCGCCGACCTCGACGGGCCGGGGCAGTTTCACGTCGTGCTGCTGGACAGCGGCCGCAGCAATATGCTCGGCACCGAATTGCAGGACCTGCTGCGCTGCATTCGCTGCGGCGCCTGCATGAACCATTGCCCCGTCTATCAAAGCGTCGGCGGCCACGCTTATGGCTGGGTCTACCCCGGCCCCATCGGCGCGGCGTTGAGCCCCCATTTCATCGGCGTCGAGGCGGCGCGGCATCTGCCCCAGGCTTCCACGCTCTGCGGGCGCTGCGAGGAAGTCTGCCCCATGCGCATCCCGCTGCCGAAGATCCTGCGCCACTGGCGCGAACGCGCCTTCGATGCCGGTATCGGGCCGGCCGCGCCGCGCGCCGGCATCTCGCTCTGGGCGTGGCTGGCGCGCCGGCCCACCCTTTATCACGCGCTGAGCCGCATCGCCGCGCCGGCACTTGCCGCGCTGGGCGCGCGGCGCGGCCGCTTCTCGAGCCTCCCTTTGGCCGGCGGGTGGACCGCGGCGCGCGATTTCCCCGCCCCCGAGGGCGGAAGCTTTCAAAGCCAATGGCGCCGCCGCCGGCGGGACGCGCCGTGAGTACTGGACGCGCGCATATTCTTGCCGCCATCCGCGCCGCACATGGCCGGCCGGCGCTGGACGAAGGCCAAACAGCGTCCTTGCATGCGCGCCTCAAGGCCCACCGCCCCAATCTCGTGCCGGCGCGCGCCGACCTGCCTCGCGCCGCGCAGATCGATCTTTTCGTGCGCCAGGCGGAGGCGCTGGCGGCGACGGTCGTCCGCCTGCCCCGCGCCGCCGCTGTTCCCGCCGCCATCGCCGACTATCTGGCGGAACGCAATCTGCCCTCCAGCCTGCGTTTGGCGCCGGACGATTATTTGCGCGCTTTGCCTTGGGGCGAGCGGCCCTTGCTCACCGTCGCCGAGGGCCGGGCCGAACCCAGCGACGCGGTGAGCGTGACCCCGGCCTTTGCCGCTGTCGCCGAAACCGGCACGCTGATGCTGATCTCCGGCCCCGCCTGGCCGACGACGCTCAATTTCCTCCCCGACGTTCATATCGTGGTGCTGCGCGGCGGCCAGTTGGTGGGCCCCTTCGAGGACGCCTGGACGCGCCTTCGCCGCCACGCCGAGGAAAATGGCTGGCCGCGGGCGGTGAATTTCATCTCCGGTCCGTCGCGCACCGCCGATATCGGGCAGGAACTGATCATGGGGGCGCACGGGCCGCGGCGCTTGCACATCGTCCTCGTCGATGACGAAGAAGCCGCCGGCTAAGCCGCATCCCGACGGCGCCGACCTGTGGCGCCATCTCACCGCCGGCGTCAAGGCGTTGCCGCGCGCCGTGCCGGCCCCAAAGCGCCCAGCGCCGGCAAGACCCGCCTTGCGCCCAACGGTCTTGGCCGCGCCGGCGCCGGCCGCCAGGCCAAAACCCGCGCCAAGGCCCGCTCCCAAAACGTCGAAGCCGGAAAAGCCCTTTGCCGGCATCGACCGCCGCAACGCGGACCGTCTCCGCCGCGGCGAATGGCCCCTCGACGGCACCCTCGATCTCCATCACATGACCCAGGCCGAGGCCCATGCGGC
>CAZIVY010000485.1:0-3271 GCA_964542505.1 uncultured Rhodospirillaceae bacterium | reverse complement strand
TCGTCCGCCAGCACGATGCGCACCCCCGCCGCCGACAGCGCCGCCACCTTGTCCAGCGACTCGATCGATTGCACGGTGACCCGCGCCTGCTCGTTGTCGAGGCGCGCGTCGACGCTGAAGACCAGCGAGCGGCCCACCTGCAGCAACTCGCCCGCCGCCGATAGTTGCTCGGAAAACACCGTGACTTCAAATGTCCCCGAAGGGTCGGAGCATTGCACGAAGGCGAAGCGCGCACCCTTGGCCGAGGTGCGTTCCTGGCGGGCGATGATCGTGCCGGCGAGGCGAAGCCGCTGGGGCGATGGCTCCAGCATGCGCTGCATGTCGGCGGCGCGCACCACGCCCAGGCGCGGCAGGATGGCGCCGTAGGAATCGAGCGGGTGCGCCGACAAGTAAAATCCGATGGCCTCGAATTCCTTTTGCAGGCGCTCGATGTCGTTCCACGGAACCGATGCCGGCACCGACGGCAGATCGGTGGCCGCCGCCTCGGCCTCGCCGAAAAGCGAGGTCTGCCCCGAGGCGCTGGCGGCGCTGGCGGCGCTCGCCTGTTTGAGCATGACGTCCACCGCCGCCAAGGCGCGCGCGCGGTCGGGCTCAAGCTGGTCGAAGGCGCCGGCCTTGGCCAGGTTTTCCAGCATGCGCTTGTTCGCCTGCGCCGGGTCGAGGCGGCGGGCGAAATCGCCGAGGCCCCGGAAAGGCCCGTTTTTCCGCCGCTCCGCCACCAGGCTCGCCACCGCCCCCTGGCCCACGTTCTTCACCGCCGCCAAGGCGTAGCGCATGGCCGCGCCGGCGCCCGCCGCCTCTACCGCGAACTCCACCTCCGAGCGGTTGACGTCCGGGGGCAAAAGCGCGATGCCCATGCGGCTCAGTTCCTGGCGGTACAAATTGAGCTTGTCGGTGTCGTTGATGTCGAGGCTCATCAACGCGGCGAGGAACTGCGCAGGGTACTTCGCCTTGCAATAGGCGGTCTGGTAGGCGATCACGGCGTAGGCGGCGGCGTGGCTCTTGTTGAAGCCGTAGCCGGCGAACTTTTCCACCACCTCGAAAATGTGGGCCGCGCGCGCCGCCGGCACGCCCCGCGCCGCCGCGCCGGACAGGAAGCGCTCCTTCTGCGCCAGCATTTCCGACTTGATCTTCTTGCCCATGGCGCGGCGCAGCAGGTCCGCTTCGCCGAGGGAGAAACCGGCCAGGACCTTGGCGATTTCCATCACCTGTTCCTGGTAGATGACCACGCCCTGGGTTTCCTTCAGCACCGGCTCCAGCGCCGGGTGCAGGTAGTTGGGCTTCTCGACGCCGTGCTTGCAGTGGATGTAGCGGGGGATGTTTTCCATCGGCCCCGGGCGGTAGAGCGCCACCATGGCGACGATGTCGTCGAAGCTGTCGGGCTTGAGCTGGCGCAGCGCCTCGCGCATGCCGGCGCTTTCCATCTGGAACACGCCCAGCGTCTCGCCACGGGCGAAAATGCCGTAGGTCGGCGCGTCGTCGAGCGGCAGTTTCGTCAGGTCGAGATCGACGCCGAGCGCCGCCAAAAGCTTGCGCGTCCGCTCCAGAACCGTCAGCGTCTTCAGCCCCAGGAAGTCGAACTTCACCAGGCCGGCGGCCTCGGCGTATTTCATCGAATACTGGGTGGCCGGCAGCGCCGCCCGCGGATCGCGATAAAGCGGCGCCAGGTCCACCAGCGGACGGTCGGCGATGACGACGCCGGCGGCGTGGGTCGAGGCGTTGCGGTAGAGGCCCTCGAGCTTGAGCGCGATTTCCATCATCCGCGCCACGGCTTCGTCGCCGTCGCGTTCCGCCTGCAGGCGCGGCTCGCTCTCGATCGCCTGTTTCAGCGTCACCGGCCGCGCCGGGTTGTTGGGCACCATCTTGCACAGGCGGTCCACCTGCCCCAGCGGCAGTTGCAGCACCCTTCCCACGTCGCGCAGCGCCGCCCGCGCCTGCAGCTTGCCGAAGGTGATGATGTGGGCGACGCGGTCGGCGCCGTAGCGGCCCTGCACATAGCGGATCACCTCGTCGCGCCGTTCCTGGCAGAAATCGATGTCGAAGTCGGGCATCGACACGCGGTCGGGGTTGAGGAAGCGCTCGAACAGCAGCCCGAACCGCAACGGGTCGAGGTCGGTGATGGTCAGCGCCCAGGCGACCACGGAACCGGCGCCCGAGCCGCGTCCGGGGCCCACCGGAATGCCCTCGCGCTTCGCCCACTGGATGAAGTCGGCGACGATGAGGAAGTAGCCGGCAAAGCCCATGCGCTGGATAACGCCGAGCTCGAAGGCCAGGCGCCCGGTGTAAGGCGCCGCCGCCGCGTCCGCGGTGCCGGCGGCGGCAAGGCGGCGCCAGAGCCCCGCTTCCGATTGGCGGCGGAGCGCGTCGGCCTCGGATTCGCCATCGGCGGTGGGAAAATGCGGCAGGATCGGTTCGTGCTTTTCCGCCAGCACCGCGCAGCGCCGCGCGATGGTCAGGGTGTTGGCGATCGCCTCCGGCAGGTCGGCGAACGCGATCCGCATTTCCTCCGCCGACTTGAAGCGGTGTTCGGGCGTCAGCCGCCGCCGTTCCGTTTGCGCCACGGCGGCGCCCTGGGCGATGCACAGCAGCGCGTCATGCGCCTCGTACATCGAGGCGTCGGTGAAATAGCAATCGTTGGTCGCCACCAGCGGCAGGTCGAACCGGTCGGCGAGATCGAGCAACGCCGGCTCGATGCGCCGCTCGGCCTCCATGCCGTGACGCTGAAGCTCCACATAGAGACGGCCTGGAAAAATCTCCTTGAGGCGCGCCAGCGCCGCTTCCGCCGCCGCCGTCTGCCCCTCGGCCAGCAAGCGTCCCACCGGCCCGCCGGCCCCGCCGCTTAAGGCCAGCAGGCCGGCCCCGTGCGCGGCGATGTCGCCCCAGGCGACGCGCGGGGTCTCGCCCGGCGGCGTTTCCAGGAACGCGCGCGAGCTGAGACCCATGAGATTGGTCCAGCCCTCCGCGTCCTGGGCCAGCAGCACGATGGAATCCGGCTCCGGCGCCCGGCCTTTCGGCGTCCCCCCATCGGTTCGGGCGAGGTTCAACTGGCAGCCGAGGATGGGCTGCACCCCGGCGGCCGCGATCGCCTCGCTGAATTCGAGCGCCCCGAACAGGTTGTTGGTGTCGGTCATCGCCACCGCCGGCATGCGCTGGGCGCGGCAGAGGTCCGCCAGCGGCTTGATCTGGATCGCCCCTTCCGACAGCGAATAGGCGGTGTGGACGCGCAGATGGACGTATTCGGCGTGCGGCATGGCGCGTAGTTATAGCCGAA
>CAZIVY010000484.1:0-2575 GCA_964542505.1 uncultured Rhodospirillaceae bacterium | reverse complement strand
GCCCGAGGTTTCCAGCAGCAGTTGCGAATGGCTGCCGTCGAGGCCGCCGGAGAAGCCGAACACATATTCGAGCCCGGAAATGCCGAGGGTCGATACGCTGCCGCCAAAGGCGATCGAGGAGCCAGCGGCGTCGATGAGCGCCAAGGCGGCTCCGTTCAGGGTGATTTCGGTGAAGGAGCCGCTGTCGCCCGTGCCGATGGTTGCGGTGCCGAGCAACGCGCCGTCGCCGAGGTCGGCGAAGGCCGCAAGTCCGCCAGTGCCAGCAATCAGCGAAGCGATCGAGCCGGAGTATTGGTTGATGTCGTAGGTCTCGGCGCCGGTGACGTCGGGATTGAACAGGCGGAGCGTCGCCGAGATCACGGACTCGGTAATCCCGCTCACGTCGAACTTGAAGAAGTTCCGGAACTCCGTGGCGCCAATTCGGCCGGCGATGTAGTTGTCGCTGCCGGAGAAGTTTCCGGCCGAGTCGTACCAGCCGCGATCCACGGTTTCCAAGGTGATCGAGGCGGGATGCGCCGGAGCGGCGGCGGCGGCATAGACGGCCGCGGCCAGCAAGGCGGTCTTCAGGCGGGTGGTGAACATCGGATGGCTCCCTGGGGTCGGTTTCTTGGCGCGAGAGGTTCTAGCCGTCGGCTTGCAAGGCGGATGCCACCCTCCTTCGGCTATAAACCTTTGCTCCGCCTAGGGCGCAAAATCGTTAACGCGCGCGAATGTGTAACGTTTGGCGACAAAGCGTCGCGAAATTTTTCACCGGCGACGCGCCGTCAGTGGTGGGCGTGGGTGTTCATGGTGTGGGGAATATCGCGGCGATCCATGCCCCCGCCGGCCAGCCACACCTCGGTGCTGCGGGCGGCGCGCTCGATCAACTCACCGGTGTGTGAAAAGTCATAAGGCGACCGTTCCAACGGGCAGAGCGGGGGGACGATGCGATATTCGACGCCGGCGTCGATCTCGCGCAATTCGGAAAGAAGCTGGCGGGCGATGAGCAACGTCAAGGCGTGCAACGCCGACCCCAACACGCCCTGGGGCGGCCGGTCGAGGGCGCAGGCATGGCCGGTGGGCATGACGATCAGGCGGCGCGCGCCGCAGGCCACCGCCACCTTGATGGGCGTATTGCTGGAGATGGCGCCATCGACAAGATATCGGCCGTCAATTTTGACCGGCGCGAAGGCCGCCGGGATGGCGGTGCTGGCCATGACGGCGTCAACCGCCGAGCCCTTGGAAATCACCACGGTCCCGCCCGACAGCATGTCGGTGGCGACGACATGCACCGGCAACCGCGCTTCGGAAAGATCGCGGTAGGGAAGATGCAGCTCGCAAAGGCGGCGCATGCCATCGGAGGCGACGAGGTAATTACTCTGGCGAGCGAAACCGATCAGTCGTCGCCAGGCGATGGGAAAGACGTCTTGGCGACGCAAGGACCGCCATATGTTTTCAAGCTGGCTCACCCCTTGAAGCGTCGGGTACCCGGCATAAAAGGCGGCGTTGATGGCGCCGACGCTGGATCCCACCACCATGTCGGGCGCCAGCCCGTGGGTGGCGAGCACGCGCAGCATGCCGACTTGAATGGAGCCAAGGCTGCCGCCGCCGGCAAAGACAAAGGCGGTCAGGGGGCGGCTGCCGTTGGTGGGGGCGGTCATGGACTTTCCGAAGTTATCAGTTGTCAGTTGTCAGTTGTCAGTTTTCAGTTGAGGCCGTGGCTTTCCGATAACCGACGACTGATGACTGACGACTAATTCAGAACTTTTCCGCCGACGGGCGGAGGTCGAGTTCGTGCGTCCAGGCGCTTTTCGGCTGCTGGTGCAAAGCGAGATAAGTCTCGGCGACGGCGTCGGGATCGATCTTGGCGTCGCCTGGGTCGCGGCCCACCTGGCCGTCGAGGACCACGTGCGCCACATGGATGCCTTGGGGCCCAAGCTCGCGGGCCACGCTTTGCGCCAGCGCCCTGAGCGCGAATTTGCCGCCGGCAAAGGCGGCAAAGCCCGCGCCGCCGCGCAAGGAGGCGGTGGCGCCGGTGAAGATCACGGTGCCCCGGCCGCGCGGCAGCATATGCCGCGCCGCCTCGCGGGCCAGCAGAAAGCCGCCCAGCGCGCTGACCCGCCACATGCTTTCCATGTCGCCCGGTTCCATTTCCAGCAAGGGCCGGCGCAGAAATGCCCCGGCGTTGTAGATCGCCGCCGCCAGCGGTCCCTCGTCCTGCTCCACCACGCCCACCAGGCCGGAGACGTCGGATTCCTCGGTGGCGTCGCAAGCGTGCGCCGACGCCTTGCCGCCGGCGGCGAGAATGGCGGCGACGATGGGCTTCAGCTTGGCGGGATGGCGCGAGGCCAGCGCCACGGCATAACCGGCGCGGGCAAACCGGCGGGCGATCGCCGCGCCGAGGCCGGGTCCGACGCCGAGAACAATGACGCTGCCGGTCTCAGCCATGAACTAATCCGCCACGCGGACAAGTTGCTTGCCGAAATTGCCGCCGGACAACACCCGCGCCAGCGCGGCGGGCGCGTTTTCCAATCCGTCCGTCACGTCCTGGCGGTAGCGCAGCTTTCCGGCGCGCCGCCAGCCGTCGAGCTCGGCC
>CAZIVY010000483.1:0-1851 GCA_964542505.1 uncultured Rhodospirillaceae bacterium | reverse complement strand
CCAGTTCGTCGTAGAGATTCCGCGCGCGCGCCTTCTCAACCATGCGCGGCGACAAATCGACGCCGTCGAGCCGCTTCGCCAAGGGGCGAAACAGCGGCGCGTTGAGGCCGGTGCCGCAACCGAGGTCGAGTATCCGTTGCGGCGGGGGTCTTGTCCCCAGCACCGTCCTGGCGATGGCCAGCGCCATTTCGGGCCCGCGGTAGCCGAGCCAATGCACCAGCGTCTCGTCGAAGGCGGCGGCGTGGCCGTCGAACAGGCTGGCGACGTAGGCGTCCGGCGCCCGCGCCGGCAGCCGGCCGCCCGAGAGCGCGTCGATCATGTGGCGAACGTCGCCGCGCTCGGGCATCAGCGCCAGGCATTGGCGGTAGGCGGCGAGCGCGGCGTCGGGGCGGGCGCGCCGGAGTTCGAGATCGGCCAGCAGCAGCCATAACTCCACCGAGCGCGGCGCTTGCGCCAAAGCGGCGCGCAAGCCAATGATGCGTTCGTCCGCGTCGCGCTCGCGCCGCCAGCCGGCGAGTGCGGCGCCGATGGGGTCTTGGGCCGGGTCTTGAGCCGGGTCTGGGGCCGGGTTTGGGGCCGGCGCCTCGGTTGGCGCCACGGCGGCCGCGCCCGCCTGCCCGGCTAGGCTAAGCAGGCGCTCGCTCACGCTCGGCGCGCGTGGCTGGACGGCGCTGGGCCGAACAATTTCCTGGCGTCGTTGTCTCACGGCTCCCACCCTTCAACGTGGCGCAGTATAGTCCCACGGGCGCGGCGTTAGAATGGCGCGGCGAAAGAATGGAATGGGCGGCGCGGTGACGGCTTTTCTCGCCATCGATTTCGAGACCGCGGATTACGGCGCCGACAGCGCCTGCGCCGTGGGCCTGGTGCTGGTGCGCCAAGGCCGTATCGCGCAACGCGTCGTGCGCCTGATCCGGCCGCCGCGCAGCGCGGTCCGCTTCACCTATATCCACGGCATAACCTGGGCCGACGTGCGCGGGGCGCCGAGCTTCGCCGAGCTGTGGCCGGAGATCGCGCCGTTGACCGAGGGGATCGATTTCCTGGCCGCGCACAACGCCGGCTTCGACCGCGGGGTGCTGCGCGCCTGTTGCGCCGCCGCCGGCCTGGCGCCGCCCGCGGCGCCTTTTGTTTGCACGGTCGCCCTGGCGCGCAAGACCTGGGGCCTGCGGCCGGCGAACCTGCCCAGCGTTTGCCGCCACCTGGGCATCGCGCTCCGCCACCACGACCCGGCGTCCGACGCCGAGGCCTGCGCCCGCATCGTGCTGGCGGCGGAGGCGCATTCAACGGCGGGTTTGAAATCCGCCGCTACGGAACCACGTGTGGGGGCAGGACTAAATCGCGTTTGACTGTACGGGCGGGTTTAAAACCCGCCCGTACGGAAACGGATATGAATCGCGCCCGCATGTCGGGGCGGGTTTGACCCCCGGACACTTCGTTCCGGGGGCCGTCCCTACGGGATAGAAATCGATCGCGGCGGATCAGCGCCGCCACGGAGTAGCGCGGCCGGTCTAGCGCCGCGTCAGGGGCCGGTATTTGATGCGGTGGGGCTCGATCGCGTTGACGCCCAGGCGGCGGCGCTTGTCTTCCTCGTAGGCCTGGAAATTGCCCTCGAACCATTCGACGTGGCTGTCGCCCTCGAAGGCCAGCATGTGGGTCGCGATGCGGTCCAGGAACCAGCGGTCGTGGCTGATGACCATGACGCAGCCGGCGAACTCCAGCAGCGCCTCTTCCAGCGCCCGCAGCGTGTCCACGTCGAGGTCGTTGGTGGGCTCGTCGAGCAGCAGCAGGTTGGCGCCGGATTTCAGCATCTTCGCCAGATGCACGCGGTTGCGCTCGCCGCCCGATAGCTGGCCG
>CAZIVY010000482.1:0-3018 GCA_964542505.1 uncultured Rhodospirillaceae bacterium | reverse complement strand
ACCGCCAGCACGCCGCCGCCCGCCGGCAGATTCTCGATTCCGGCGACCGTCAGGCGTGTCCCCGTAAGACGCAGCATCAGCCGCGCCACGCCGCCGGTCGCGCGCCAGCGGCCCGCCGCCGTGGCGGGGATCGCCAGCCCGAGCCAGGCGGGCGCCAGCAACAGCGCGACGACGCCCCACCACCAGGCGGCGTAGGTCCATTCGCGCACGCCCCGCACCGCATCCAACCAGCGCGGCTTCAGGCTCCGCAAGGTCAGGCGCGCGATCTGCCACCAGAGCGCCCGCCGGCCCTGTCCGATCTGGCCCTGTTCATAGAGCGCCCGGCTCGCCCGCCGCCGGATCTTGCCGCTCGACGTCTTGGCCACCGAATGCGGCGGCGCCAGCACCACCTCGTCGGCGGGGCCGCCGAGAATGAGCGTCGCCGCCTCGTCGATGCGGGCCTGGATCTCCGCCCGCGCGGCCGGCTCCTTCTCGCGCGTTTCCGCCAGCACCACCAGGCGCTCGGTGCCGGTGCCTAAGTCCTGGGCGCCGAACACGGCGACGCACCCCTTGCGGACGCCGGGGATGGCGCTCACCGCCGCTTCCAATTCCTGCGGGTAGATGTTGCGACCGGCGCGGATGATGATGTCCTTGCTGCGCCCGGTGATGAAGATGTCGCCGGCCACCATGTAGGCGAGGTCGCCGGATTCGAGCCACTCGCCGTCGAACAGTTCCGCCGTTTTTTCCGGATTGCTGAAATAGCCGCGCGTCGCCGACGGCCCGCGGAATTGCAGGCGGCCCTGGCGGCGCTCGCCCACCTCGCGCCCGGTGGCGTCGGCGATGCGAATCTCGTGACCGGGCAAGGCCCGCCCGCAAGCCACGATTTCCACCGCCCCCTCGCCCTCTGGCGCCGGCCGCGCCTCGCCTTCTTCCTCGAGGGCTGCGCGATCGACCCGATCGACGATCGGCTCGCGCCCCAAGGGCGGAAAGGCCAGGCCGACGGTCGATTCCGCCAGCCCATAGACCGGCGCCATGGCCGTGGCGCGAAAACCGAAAGCGGCGAAACGGGCGGTGAAATTGCGCAAGGTGGCGGGGCTGACCGGCTCGGCCCCGTTGGCCGCCAGCCGGAGCGAGCTCAAATCGACGCCGGCGATATCCGCGTCGTCGATCTTGTTCAGGCAAAGTTCGTAGGCGAAGTTCGGCGCCGCCGTCAGCGTGCCGCGATGGCGGTGGATGGCGCGCAGCCAATTGGCTGGGTGGGCGAGAAAATGCAGCGGCGACATGATCGCCACCGGCACGCCGTGATAAAGGCTGCCGAGCCACGCCCCGATCAGCCCCATGTCGTGATAAAGCGGCAGCCACGACACGAACACGTCGTCGGGCTTGACGTCGATGGCCTGGCACATGGCGCGGATATTGGCCAGCAGATTGCCGTGGGCGAGGACGACGCCCTTGGGATCGCCGGTGCTGCCCGACGTGTACTGCAGCAGCGCGATGTCGCCCGCGGCGGCGGCCATGTGCAGCGTGGCGGCGCCCTCGCGCGCCGACAGCGCCGCCACTGTTTCCACATGTTCGAGGCCGGCCCCGCTGGCGCGCAGCCACTGGCCCACGCGGCGCGCTTCCTGCGGCGCGATCAGCACCCGCGCGCCGGCATTGGCCAGCACCCGCGCCTGCTGACGGATGTGATCCTCGATCTGGTTGAGGCGCACCGGCGGATAAATAGGAACCGCGGTGGCGCCAGCATAGAGAATGCCGAAAAACGCCGCGAAAAAGTCGGCGCCGGTGGGCAGCATGATGGCCACCGTCGATCCCGGGCCGACGCCCAAGCCCGCGAGGCCGGCGGCGACCCGGCCGGCCTCAAGGCGAAGCTCGTTATAGGTGATGACGCGCTCGCCGCTTTCGCCCTCGTCGAGGTGAATGTGCGGACGCCCCGCGTCGGCGGCGGCGTGAAAGTCCAGCACCTCCATCAGCGTTTGCGCGGCAAGGGGAACCTGGGCCGGACCGCGAACCGGCGCCACCGCTTCCCGCGCCGCGCGAGGCGCCCTGCCCATGGCGCGCTCCATCGCCGCCAGCACGTCGGAAAGTTTCTCCGCCTCGGCCAGCAACTCGTCGGGGAGTTCGAGTTTGAGCGCGTGCTCAAGGCGCGTCAGCAGTTCCGCCCGCCCCAGGCTGTCGAGCCCAAGATCGCGCTCGAAGCTGCTGTCCAGCGCCACCCGCAGCGTCTGCCGGCGGTGCGGATGCATTTCGAGGACGACTTCCTCGGTGGCGGCAAGCAGCACGTCGGCGGGAGTCGTCTCTTTGGCGGCATCCGCGGATAGGTTTGGCTGCTGCATGGGTTGCATGGGTGGGCTGGATGCCAAGTCGCTCGTCCGAAACCTTTTCGCCTTGGGTGTCATGGTACCGGCATCCGTGGTTGGGCGATAGTTTTCTCGGCGGATGCCGCCGTAACCCGATACGGCAAACGATGATAACCGGCGGTTTTCCGCCCTTGTTCGCTGCCACGGCGAGAAGGGCGTCAACCGTGAACGAATCGTATAAGCGCCGATTTTCATTGACCTAGAACGCCCGTTCGTGTTTTCTAACCCGCGTAGAACGATGAATTGGCGCGACGTGACTTGTCAGCTCTGCCCTCCGGGGCTCCCTCTCAAGACCATCCCCATGAATCGGATTCGCCAGGATCGCGGGATTTCTCGCGATGCCTGTATTCACGCTTGCTTGATATGGAGAGACTAAATGGCGACTGGCACTGTGAAATGGTTCAACGCACAAAAGGGCTTTGGCTTTATTCAACCGGCGGATGGCTCGAAGGACGTCTTCGTGCACATCACGGCGGTTGAGCGCTCGGGCCTTGGCTCCTTGGTTGAGGGGCAGCGCGTGAGCTACGAGATTTCGATGGAACGTGGGAAGCCCGCGGCCGTAAATCTCAAAGCGGGTTGACGGCGCACGGCTGGCCCCGCCAGCTCGCCTGCCAAAACGCAAGCGGAGGCCCCGGCGAAAGCCGGGGCTTTCGTGTTTTTGGGGCCTTGCCCTGGTTCTTGG
>CAZIVY010000481.1:0-2245 GCA_964542505.1 uncultured Rhodospirillaceae bacterium | reverse complement strand
CATGAGCGACGGCGGCGCCCCCCGCCTCGGCTGCTGACCGGAGGCGACCATGAGCGGACGCGTGCGCGACCTGGACAAGACCGCGATGACCGCCGACCAGCGCCGCGTCCACGACGAAATCGCCGCCGGGCCGCGCGGCGCGGTGCCGGGGCCATTCCGCCTTTGGCTGCACGCGCCCGAGATCGCCGATCACGCGCAGAAACTCGGCGCCCATGTGCGCTACCGCACCCGCCTGCCCCCGCGCTTGAAGGAACTGGTGATCCTGGTCACCGCGCGCCACTGGCGGGCGGATTTCGAATGGTGGGCCCATGAGCAGGAGGCAGTGCGCGCCGGCTTGCCCCCCGATATCATCGCCGCGCTGGCGGTGGGAAAGGAACCGGAATTCACCGATCCCGGCGAGCGCCTGGCCTATGAATTCGCCACCGCCTATTTCGCCACCAAGCGCGTGCCCCCCGCGCTGTTCGAGGCGGCGGTGGATCGCTTCACCTACGCCGGCACGGTCGAGCTGGCGGCACTGCTCGGCTACTACTCGATGGTCGCCGCGACGCTGAACATTTTCGAGTATCCCGCGCCGCCGCACAAAATGCGCTGAGCCGCCGCGGTTCGCCCGGTGCGCTACGAACGGCGCCTCGCCGCCGCCGGTTTGGCGACAGTTTTATCCACGTCGGCTCCTCGTTGCGCCAGCTTGGCGTCGAGGCTGACTTGCAGCGCCGCGAGCGCGGCCCGGGCGGCGGCCACGTCGCCCGGCGCCAGTGCCCCAGTCAGTTCCGCCAGCACCACCTTTTCCCGCGTTCGCATGCGAGCGAACGTCGATCGTCCCATCCGGGTAAGGCTGACAAGTGGCGCGCGCCGGTCCTCCGGGTTGTCGTCGATCCGCACCAGACGACTTTCGGCCAGCGCGTTCACCAACATTTGGATGTGCTGGCGGCTCACGGACTTGGCGCGCGCCATGTGCGACGCTGTTTGCGCGCCGCCTTCTTCCAGAGCCTCGATCACCGCGCGCATGCCCCCGGTAACGCCGAGATCGCGATGCAAGTCGTCGGCCAGGGCCTTGAGCCGATTGAAGCAAGCGCGGACGCGGCGGATCAGGTCTTCGGTGCGTGCGGTCGCGGGGTCCATTCGGTCGGCGGTGCGGCGAGAGCGCGGTGCGGAGTAAAAAACGGCAGTACCAACAGCCAGCCTAATGAATCCGTACGCCGGTCGCGCCAGTCCGTCAATCCGACGGGCATGCGGGCAAGCACCCCCTCGGTCGTCGTCCGGTAGGTGCCGAACAGCCGGTCCCACCAGGAGAAAGTCGCGCCGTAATTGCTGTCGGTTTCGGGCTGCAGCGTCGAATGATGGATGCGGTGCATCGCCGGCGTCACCAGGACCAGGCGAAGCGCCCGCTCCACGCCGCCGGGTAGCCGGACGTTGGCGTGAGTGAACACCGCCATGAGCGCGTCGAAGAGCTCGTACAATATGACCGCGAGCGGCGGGATACCGAGCGCCGCCACCGCCGCCAGCACCGGCGGCACAGAGATGACGAATTCGAGTGGATGAAAGCGCACCGTCGTCGAAACGTCCATTTCGGTGTCGGTGTGGTGCACGCGGTGCACGCGCCACAGCAGCGGAATCTTGTGCATGGCGACGTGCACGGCGTAGGAAACCAGGCTACGCAGCACGAAGCCGGCCGCTATCGCCGCGGCCGGCGGCAAGAACAGGGGCTGCCGCAACAGGCCCCATCCTTCCGCCTCGGCCCAGTCCGCGACCGCCAGCGCGCTGAGCGGAAGCGCGCCCAGCACCAGGATGTTGAGGACCGTCAGCCCGGTGTTGGCCGGCCATCGCCGGCGCCGGCCGGCGGGCATGGCGCTCAACGCCAGGCGCGTTTCCAGCAGCCCCAGCACGGCGAGGGCGGCGAAAAAGGCGGCGTACTGCAAGGGCTCGAACTCAAGGCGCAGCACGGCCGTCAGGGCATCGATGTTCATGGGCGTCGCTCCATTTTGACAAGTCGCTTGTCAATATCGCATTTGACAACATGCTTGTCAATAGAGGCGTGGCCCTGGCGGCCCCCTCGGGGCGGGGTCAAACGGAACGGATGGCGCTTGCGGTCGTCGGCGAGGGAATTTCGACGCGCTTCTTGTGCGGCGCGTCGGGGCGCCAGCCGAGCACCGCCATCATGACGGCGAAGCCAACGACGTAGGCCAGCGCCACGTGCCAGCCGAAGCGCAGCCAGCGCCCCACCGACTTCGCCTCCGGGTACATGTTG
>CAZIVY010000480.1:0-6625 GCA_964542505.1 uncultured Rhodospirillaceae bacterium | reverse complement strand
CGCCCGCCGCAACGGTGGCGGTGCGCCCTAAAGCTGACTCTCGCCGCAAATGCATTCAAGCATATTTTTTGCATTGCAGCAGGGGCAAGCTTATGGCCAATTTATTAAGAATTAGGATAGTCGTGCTTAATCTAGGGACTGTCTTTGTGGCGATGCAGCAACGCCAGATCATGCCGCCCCCGAGGTAAGTTGATGACCGGCGAGGCCCCTCTTCCGCGTTCCGGCTTGCGCGACAAGCCCTGGTTGATCCGCACTTATTCGGGGCATAGCTCGGCCCAGGCGTCGAACGAGCTTTACCGCACCAATCTGGCGCGCGGGCAGACCGGTCTCTCGGTGGCCTTCGATCTGCCCACCCAGACCGGCTATGACAGCGACCACCCCTTGGCGCGGGGCGAAGTGGGCAAGGTCGGCGTCCCCGTCGCCCATCTGGGCGACATGCGGACGCTGTTCGAGGGCATTCCGCTCCGCGACATGAACACCTCGATGACCATCAACGCCACCGCGCCCTGGCTTCTGGCGCTTTACATCGCCGTGGCCGAGGAACAGGGAGCGCCCCGGGCGGTGCTGCAAGGCACGGTGCAGAACGACCTGATCAAGGAATATCTGTCGCGCGGCACCTACATCTTTCCCCCCAAGCCCAGCCTGAAGCTCACCGCCGACGTGATCGGCTTCGCCTACCGCGAACTGCCGAAGTGGAACCCCATCAACATCTGCTCCTACCACCTGCAGGAAGCCGGCGCGACGCCGGTGCAGGAATTGGCCTTCGCCCTCGCCACCGCTTGCGCCGTGCTCGACGCGGTGAAGGCATCCGGCCAGGTGCCGGCGGCGGAATTTCCGCAAGTGGTGGGGCGCATCAGCTTTTTCGTCAACGCCGGCATCCGCTTCCTCACCGAAATGTGCAAGATGCGGGCGTTCGGCGGCTTGTGGGACGAACTCTGCCGCGAGCGCTACGGCGTCGCCGAGGCGAAGTACCGCCTGTTCCGCTATGGCGTCCAGGTCAACAGCCTGGGGCTGACCGAGCAGCAGCCGGAGAACAACGTCTACCGCATCCTCTTGCAGATGATGGCGGTAGTGCTGTCCAAGGACGCCCGCGCGCGCGCGGTGCAGTTGCCGGCGTGGAACGAGGCCCTGGGCCTGCCCACGCCCTGGGACCAGCAATGGTCGCTCCGCCTGCAGCAGATCCTCGCCTACGAGACCGACCTGCTGGAATACGGCGACATCGTCGCCGGCAACCCCGTCATCGCCGCCAAGGTGGCGGAACTGGCCGCCGCGGCTCAGGGCCAATTGCGCGCCATCGACGCCTTGGGCGGCGCCGTGGCGGCGGTCGAATCGGGATACCTGAAGGAAGCCCTGGTGGCCTCCCACCGCCAGCGCGTGCAGGCCATCGAAGCGGGCGAACTGCCTGTGATCGGCGTCAACCTGTTCACCGACTCGGCACCCTCGCCGCTCGCCGCTCAGGCGGAAGCGGTGATGACCGTGGACGCCGGCGTGGAAGCCGGGCAGGTCGAGCGCCTGAACGCCTGGCGCGCCAAGCGCGACGGCAAGGCGGCGGAGCGGGCGCTCGACGCCTTGCGGGCGGCGGCCGGGGAAAGCCGCAACGTCATGCCCGCCTCCATCGCCTGCGCCAAGTCGGGCGTCACCACCGGCGAATGGGCCGATGTCTTGCGCCGCGTTCATGGCGAGTACCGGGCGCCGACTGGCGTGAGCGGCGTCGCCGTTGCGGCCGGCGAGGCGAACGCCGAGATGCGCGTGCGCGTGCGCGATATTGGCCGCCGCCTTGGCCAGCCGCTCAAGGTTCTCGTCGGCAAGCCGGGCCTCGACGGCCATTCCAACGGCGCCGAGCAGATCGCGCTCAAGCTGCGCGATTGCGGCGTCGCGGTGGTCTATGACGGCATCCGCCTGACGCCCGAGCGCATCGCCGCCCAGGCGCTGGCGGAACGCGTGCATGTGGTGGGCCTCTCCATCCTTTCCGGCAGCCATCTGGCGCTGGTGCGCGACGTCATGGCGCGCCTCGAGGCCCAGGGCATGGGCGACGTGCCGGTCATCGTCGGCGGCATCATTCCCTTGGCCGACGCCGAGGCGCTGCGCCAGGCCGGCGTCGCCGCCGTTTACACCCCCAAGGACTTCGACCTCAGCGCCATCCTGCGCGACATCCTCGCCGTCGTCGAGCGCCGCCACAACCGCCTGGCGCGCGTCTAGCCCGCACTCCGAGACACCGCGCGGCCCTCAGCGCGAACGGACCTTGAAGAAGCCGTTCGTGGTGAGGGTGCGCCCTGAGCCAAGTGAAGGGCGCGCGTCTCGAACCATGAACGGCGCGGTTCCACGTGATCGGATTCGGCCCTAGCCCGCGCTTGCCCAAACGACGCCATTGTGCTCTATTAGCTAACCAATCTAGCTAAGGGTGGATTCATGGCCGTCGTCGTCAACATGCACGAGGCGAAGAGCCAGTTGTCGAAGCTGGTCGAACGCGCCAGTCTGGGCGAGGAGATCGTCATCGCCAGGAACGGCAAGCCGATGGTCCGCTTGGTGCCAGTGGCCGCCGCCGGGCGCACCCGCCCGATGGGAATCTATGAGGGAAAGATCGTCGTGCACGACGATTTCAACGATCCCCTGCCGGAGGAATACGGCGGGACCAAGGAGTGAGGCTGCTGCTCGATACCTGCACGTTCCTGTGGTGGATGGGCGACACCAAGAAGCTGTCGCCGCCCGCCAGGGCGGCCATCGGCGGCATCGACAACGAGATCGTGTTCAGCGCCGTCTCCGCCTGGGAGGTCACGCTGAAACACCGGCTTGGGCGCTTGGACCTCGCGGAAGCGCCAGCCGCAATCGTCGCCACGGCGCTGGCGGCGCACGCCGTCGAGGCGCTCCCCATCGGGGTTGCCCATGCCCTGCGCGCCGGCGAGTTGCCGCTGCACCACCGCGACCCCTTCGACCGCCTGCTCATCGCCCAAGCGGAGATCGAGAACCTGACGCTGGTTACTCCCGACCGCGCCTTCGCGCCCTATGGCGTGGCGACGTTATGGTAGCCTCGCGCCTCCAATGGCGGCGCGGCCAGCGCCATGACCAACGCGCTCCATTACGGCGACAAAAAACGTGCTGTGGGGACCGAGGATCATGAATGACAGGCTTGGGCTTGATCGCGATGCTCTGGCGCAACTTTGCCGGCGGCGCGGCATTCGCCGGCTGTCGTTGTTCGGATCGGTTTTGAAAGGCCTGGATCGGCCCGACAGCGACATCGACTTGCTGGTCGAGTTCGCGCCCGGCGCCCGTCCAAGCCTCTTCGACATGGCGGACATCGAACAGGAGTTGTCGGTCTTGCTCGCCGGCCGGCGCGTCGATGTGCGCACCGCCCAGGATTTGAGCCGCTATTTCCGCGACGACGTGATGCGCGAGGCCGAGGTGCAATATGAATCCGCATGACCGCGTGCGGCTGCGCCACCTCGCCGACGCCCTGAATTCGGCGACCAAATTCGCGCGCGGCCGCCAACGCGGCGACCTCGACACCGACGAAATGTTGCTGTTCGCCCTGGTTCGGGCGATCGAGATCGCGGGCGAGGCCGCGAGCCGGGTGACCGCCGAGACCCGCGCCGGGTTGCCGGATCTGCCTTGGAATTCGATCGTGGGAATGCGCAATCGGTTGATTCATGCCTATTTCGACATCGACCGGGACATCCTCTGGACCACCGTTACCGAGGCGGTTCCGCCCCTGGCCGAGCGCCTGAGGCGGGTTCTGGCCGGGTGAAGGAATGACCAACGCGCTTTATTACGGCGACAATCTGCGGGTGCTGCGCGACAGCATCGCCAGCGAATCGGTGGACCTGATCTACCTCGACCCGCCGTTCAACTCCAACGCCACCTACAACGTGCTGTTCAAGTCGCCGGCCGGAAAGTCGGCGGAGGCGCAAATCGAAGCCTTCGAGGACACCTGGCATTGGGCCGAGGAGGCCGAGCGGGCCTTCGACGAAGTAATGAAATCGGCGAATACCGACGCCGCCGAGTTATTGCGCGCCATGCGCGGCTTCCTCGGCGAGAACGACATGATGGCCTATCTCGCCATGATGGCGGTGCGGCTCCTCGAACTGCACCGCGTGCTGAAACCCACCGGCTCGCTCTACCTCCACTGCGACCCCACCGCGAGCCATTACCTAAAACTGCTGCTGGATGCGATCTTTCAACCCGAGAATTATCGTGCGGAACTAATTTGGCGGCGGACTAACGCGCGCGGCACGACCGGCATGTGGCCCCGCGTTCACGACGTGATTTTTTGCTTTTCCAGATCGGGTGCATTCACGTTTCACAGCCTCAAGGTGAAGGCTGACAAGACAAAGCTGCCGCACACCCTCATTACGGGGCCGAATGGCCTCAAATATCAAACCTTCGAATTGACCGCGCCCGGAGCTACAAGAGAAGGCGAAAGCGGCAAGTCGTGGCGTGGCTTTCACCCCAACAAGTATTCCAGACATTGGGGAAATTCACGTAAGCAAATGGATGAATGGGACAAGGCTGGCCTCATACATTGGCCTAAAGACGGCGGCTTTCCGCGACGACTGGCGCAAGAGCCATTTGACCCCGATGAACGTGAGGTCACGGTTGGCGACGTGTGGATGGACATTGATCGCCTGAATCAAACAGCGAAAGAACGCCTCGGTTATCCGACGCAAAAGCCGCTTGCCCTCCTTGAGCGCATCATTCAGGCGTCGAGCAACGAGGGCGATATGGTGCTCGATCCCTTTTGCGGGTGCGGCACGGCGGTGCACGCGGCGCAGAAATTGGGGCGGCGCTGGATCGGCATTGACATCACCTGCCTCGCCATTGGGTTGATCGAGCGGCGGCTGAAGGACGCATTTCCCGGCATCGCCTTCGAGGTCCACGGCACACCCAAGACCTTGGAGGACGCCCGCGACCTCGCGGCACGCGACAAGTACCAGTTCCAGTGGTGGGCAGCGAGCGCGGTCGGCGGCCGTCCCTATGCCGGCAAGAAGAAAGGCCCCGACGGCGGCATCGACGGCATCTTGTTCTTCAAGTCCGGAGCCAAGACCACCGAAAGCGCGATCATCTCGGTCAAGGGCGGCGAAAACGTCGGGGTCGGTGCGGTGCGCGATCTGCATTCGGTGATCGAGCGCGAGAAGGCGGCCATCGGCGTGCTGATCGCCGCCACGTTGCCGACCCGCGCCATGGAAAAAGAAGCGGCGGCGGTTGGCTTCTTCGAATGCGACCTGGGGAAATTCCCGCGCCTCCAGATCATCACGCTCGCCGAGCTTTTCCAGGGCAAGCGCCCGCGCATTCCCCTGGTCGACGCCGCCGCCACCTTCCGCACCGCCGCCAAGGAGGACATGACGGCCTCGCGGCAGAAAAAGTTCGATCTCTGACCGCCGCTTGGCACGAATGGCTGGCCTATCCGCCATCGAATGGACGGAGGCGACGTGGAATCCGGTCGCCGGGTGCGGCGTCGGCTCGCCCGGCTGCACCAATTGCTACGCCATGCGCATGGCGGCGCGGCTGGAAGCCATGGGGCAGGAGAAATATCGCGGCACCACGCGCAAGAGTGGACGCCGGCACGTATGGACCGGCCGCGTCAATCTGCACCGGGCTTCGCTGGACGCGCCCCTTGGCTGGAAAACGCCGCGCCGCATCTTCGTCAACTCGATGAGCGATCTTTTCCATAGGGACGTGCCGGGCGGCTATATCCGCGACGTTTGGCGGGTCATGGAGCAGGCGCACTGGCACACCTACCAGATTCTGACCAAGCGCCCGGAGCGCATGGCGCGCGTGTTGAGCGCCGGGAATTTTCCGCGTCTGCCGAATGTCTGGCTCGGCGCCTCGATCGAGGACGCGAGGCGCCTTCCGCGGCTCGAAGACCTGCGCGCCGCGCCGGCGGCGATTCGTTTCGTGTCGTTCGAGCCGCTGCTCGGTCCGCTACCCGATGCCGATCTTAGCGGCATAAGCTGGGCCATCGTCGGCGGCGAATCCGGCCCGCGCGCCCGGCCCGTCGATAAATCCTGGGTCGAGGACATCCGGAAGAATTGCGAACGCCAAGGGGTCGCTTTTTTCTTCAAGCAATGGGGCGGACGGAACAAGAAAGCGTCCGGCCGAGTCTTGAACGGCCGCACCTGGGACGAGTATCCGGGGGACGAGTATCCGTCCAACCGGCAAGCCATTGTCTAGCCGCGCCGCAACCCCCGACCACGCCGTCGCGTCGGCGCTGGCGCGCCTCGCGGCGGCGGACGCCGATCTTGCCCGCGCCGTGGCGGCTGTCGGGCCGCTGCCCGACCGCCGGCGCGCGCCGGGGTTCGCCACCCTGGTGCGCATTCTCGTCGATCAGCAATTATCCGTCGCCGCCGCCAACGCCATCTGGACGCGCCTCAGCGCCGCCGCCGGCCCCGCCGCCATTACGCCTAAGAGCCTGTTGCGCCTGCGCCCCGAGCGCATGCGCAAGGCGGGCTTGAGCCGGCCCAAGATCGCCTATTGCCGCGGCATCGCGCGCGCGGTGGCGGGCGGCGCGCTCGACCTCGATGGCCTCGGGCAACTCGACGACGCCGCCGCCATCGCGAACCTGACCACGGTGAAGGGCATCGGCCGCTGGACGGCGGAGATCTATCTGCTCTTCGCCCTCGGGCGCACCGAC
>CAZIVY010000479.1:0-1992 GCA_964542505.1 uncultured Rhodospirillaceae bacterium | reverse complement strand
GCCGCGCGCGGTCGCGTATACCGCGCCTTCCATGGCGTCATCCAAGTCTTCGGGCTTGAGGGGGAAGTTGGACAGGATATGGCGGCGCAGCGCCGCCGACACCCACCAGAACATGCGCATGGCCAGTGCGGCGGGCAGCTCTTGGCGGCGCAGCAGGGGTTCTTGAAAACGGTCGACGCGCCGCGACTCCTCGACCAGGTAATCGATCGCCTGGCGCGAAAGCGCGGCGTCCTTGTTGCGGATCAACGCCTCGATCACGTCCTCCTCGCCATGCTTGACTAGTTCGTCGCCCACGCCGGCGCCAATGCCGGAGCGCATGGCGATGGCCAGGCGGTGTTCTTGGGTGCGATGCTTCGCCAGCTCGATCAGGTCGGCGTCCTTGAGCACGTCGCTCGCCAGCAGCAACGGCCGCGCCACAACCGCTTCGTCCGCCGCGAGCTTCAGCACCAAATCGCGCGGCACGCCGGGGGTTACCGACAGTCTTTCGGCCAGATTCTTGCGAACGGTAACTTCGACCTCGTCGATCAGCTTGCCGATGATTTCGGCCATCGAGGTGCGGTCGCGCTCCGTCAGCCGGCCTTCCGGCGACAGAAACATGTCGGTCATGTTCTCGACCAGCACGCCGCGGTCGCGGGTCGTCTGACTGCGCGCCAGTTCGAGCAGGTCGAGGGCGGATTCGGTAGCGGCCGCAGTCATGAATGCGCTTGGGCTGCCCCCCGCACCCGTGGCCCCAGTAACCCGGTTCCCCAGAACCCAGGCCCTGGACTGCCTAAGCAACGCCGATTGCGTAAGCAAAACCGTACTTTGCACGGCAGTGCTCAAGCGGCCACGGAGGCCGCTCCAATAACATGGTTAAGGTTAAAAAAGTATTAAAATTAACCGGCGGGTAACCCGGTGGGTCCAGAAGCGTCCGGGCGGGAATCGGGTTATTTAAAGGTTCGGCAAGTTTTTGCCTTCATTCTCGGCCGTCAATGACCGCGCTGGGCTCGAATGGCCCGTGTACCGGCGTTCGCGCCGGCTGGAAACGGTAGTGGGATCGGCGATGGAAGAACGTTCTCGATTGTCGCGCGAATCCGGTGGTTCCGGGGATTCCCCGTCCGGCCGGGAAGGCTCCACGGCGAAGGGCGCAGCACCGTCCGGCTCCTCCTATGTGGACTTGACCCGCCTGGTGGAACGCTTGCACCGGCGCTTCCTCGACGTGCTGCGCGAGCAACTGACGCGCCTGGGGATTTCCGACCTCAACGCCGTGCAGTGCCTGCTCCTGTGCAATATCGGCGACGAGGAAGTGAACAACCGCCATTTGATGGAGCGCGGCTACTATCAAGGCTCCAACGCTTCCTACAACATCAAGAAGCTGGTGGAGACAGGCTATCTCGAGCAGCGCCAGGCCGAACACGACCGCCGCTCGACGCTGTTGAAGCTGTCGGCCAAAGGGCACGAACTGGCGGCGAAAGTCGCCGCCGCCGACAACGCCTTGGCGGCGAAACTGCCCGCCAACGCGGTGCAGACCGCCAATCAGACATTGCGTCAGATCGAACGCGTCTGGGACGATTTCGTCAACCGCCGCGATTGACGGCGCCGCACTTGCGAGGCGCCGCGCCTCCCCGCGCTTGTGGGGCGCTGGTAGCTAGTTCATACTAATTCCAATGAAATTGTGGTGCCCGGCGCGAGCGCCCCGCGATCGAGGGAGGGGCCGGGTTTGACCCCAAGTTGGCGTGATGGGACTGAAGCCCGTACCGAATATCGTTCCGCTGGTGAGCACGGGCAATAGAGAGGCGCCCATGTGCCGCCCCTGCGCCCCGTCCGGGCCGCGCTCGGCGCAGGATTGCCTGCAATGCGAGGTGCGGCACTTGGCGATTTGCGCCGCGCTCAAACCGGAGGAACTGCTCAGCCTGGAGCGCATCGTCGTCGGCGTGGCGCTGCCGGCCGGCAAGACGCTGTTCGCGGAAGGCGACAGCGCCGACGCCATCTATCATCTGACCGACGGCACCA
>CAZIVY010000478.1:0-1644 GCA_964542505.1 uncultured Rhodospirillaceae bacterium | reverse complement strand
AGCCGATTTTCTGGCCGACCATGCAATAGAGCATGGGGATCGACAGCATGGTGTTGGCGCGCGACGTCAGCATGGCGAGGCGCGCCGCCTTGGCCTTGGCGGCGTCGTCGGCCGGCACCAGGCCCAGCGCCTTCTGCTGATTGGGCCAGATGATGAACCAGACGTTGAACGCCATGATCAGGGCCAGCCACATGCCGATGCCGATGGTGGTGGCGGGTGAGCGGAAGGTCAGTGCCGGCACCAGGTAGCCGCTGAACATGGCCAGGATGAGGCCGGTGACCACGGTCGCCAAGGCCGCCCAGCGGAACCAGAACAAGGCCTCGGGGGCGATGAACTTGCTGATCGCCGGTTTCAGCTCCGCCGGAATCTTCGGCATGGTGGGGATCTGGACGAAGTTGAAGTACCACAAGAGGCCGATCCACAAGATGCCGGACAGCACATGCAGCCAGCGGAACAGGAAGGTCACATAGGCGTAATCGATGGTCCGGTGGCGGAGAAGGAAAACGACCGCCGCCAGGGCCAGACCGGCGCCCAAGGTCTTGTGCAGATTTTCCAGGATTTTCGCCATGGCTCAATGCGCTCCCCAGTGATTCAATCGTGACGTGGTGCAACAGCGGCTCGTGACAGCCCGCGCGAGGACGCCGTGGCGGGCGGCAATGAACCGGAAATCTAGCACAGGCCGCGGCCGCGGCCAATCGCAGCGGCGGGCGCGCTAACGCTAGCCGATGGGGTTACGGGCTAACGCCCGCTGGGGGGCAGCGCCGGGCGCAAGGCCCAAAGCGCCAGCATCGCCGCTCCGGCAAGCGCGGCCCCGGCGATGAACGTCGCCCCGGCGCCCAGGCTGTCCCATAGCCAACCGGCGAGCAGGCTGGCGGCGAGGAGGGCCATGCCGCTGGACAGATTGAACAGGCCGAAGGCGGTGCCGCGCAAGTTCGCCGGCGCGGCGTCGGCCACCAGCGCCGACAGAATTCCGTGGGTCAACCCCATGTGCAGCCCCCACAAGGCGACACCGCCCAGGATCCCGAGCGGGGTGGGAAAGAAGGCCAGCACCAGGTCCGCCGCCACCAGCACGCCAAGCCCGATCAGCAACAAGTCTCCTCTCCCCACCCGGTCGGACAGAACTCCCGCCGGGTAGGCGCAAAGCGCGTAGACGGCATTCATCGCCACGAACACCAGCGGCAGCAACGCCAGCGCTATCCCGGCGTCTTGGGCACGCAAGATCAGGAAGCCCTCGCTGAAGCGGGCCAGGAAGAAAAGACTCGCCAGCGCCATCACCGCCCAGAAGGCGCGCCCCAGTCGCAGCGCGTCGCGGAGACTCAATGGCGGGCGGGCTTTGCCCTCGGCCGGCGGCGCTGTAGGTTCGCGGACGAAGAAGACCAGCACGGCAACGCCCAGGAACGCCGGCGCCACCGCCACCCAGAAGACGGCGGTGAAATCGTTCAGCGTCAGAACCATGATCGCCGCGGCCAGCAGCGGCCCGAGGAAAGCGCCCACCGTGTCGAGCGACTGGCGCAGCCCGTAACTCGCGCCGCGCAGATGGGGAGGGCTGATGTCGGCGATGAGCGCGTCGCGGGGCGCGCCGCGGATGCCCTTGCCCAGGCGGTCCACGAACCGCGCCGCCACCATCCAGCCGATGGTGGGGGC
>CAZIVY010000477.1:0-1795 GCA_964542505.1 uncultured Rhodospirillaceae bacterium | reverse complement strand
CAGAACCAGCGCCAACAGCCGGCGCCACAGGCGCTCGCGCCAGGGGCGGGTGAAAGTCTCGGCGATGTGGACGCGGGCGTGATCGACCAGGTGCATGTAGTGCACGCCCGACGGGCAGGTGGTCATGCACGACAGGCACGACAGGCAGCGGTCCACATGGGTGGCGACGGCGGCGGTCGCCGGTCCGCCGCCTTCCAGCATCTCCTTGATCAGGTAGATGCGTCCGCGCGGGGAATCGCGCTCGTCGCCCAGCAGTTGGTAGGTCGGGCAGGTGGCGAGGCAAAAGCCGCAATGCACGCAGGCGCGCAAAATCTTGTCCGCCTCCTGGATGTGCGGATCGGCAATTTGCGCCAGGGTGAAATGGGTTTGCATTTGCCCTTACTGTATTCGATCCGTGCATCCCTCGTCCTTCGAGACGGCCGTTGCACGGCCTCCTCGGGACGAACGGCTATTCCTGTTTTCCGTTCGTCTCATAACGTCAGCGTAACGCATCGATACGTTCCTCGTCCTTCGAGACGGCCGTTTCACGGCCTCCTCGGGACGGTTGTTGCGCTTTCCGTTCTTCCTGAGGAACGCCCAAAGGGCGCGCCTCGAAGGACGAACGATTCAGTCATGCCTCCGTTCGTCCTGAGGAGCCCGCGCAGCGGGCGTCTCGAAGGACGAGCGCCGTCGCGCAAGCGCGGAAATCCGCTGCCAATTGCCGGCGATCAACGCCTCCTTCTTCGCCCGGCTCCATCCCTTGATCCGGCGCTCCGCCGCCAAGGCCTCATCGCGCGCCGGGAAATTCTCCGAATAGACCAAGGCGACCGGCCGCCGCGTACGCGTCCAGCCGGAGGTCGCACCGCTCTCATGCTGGCCGAGACGAGATTCCAAATTGTCCGTGTGGCCCACATAGTAGGATCGGTCGGCGCATTTAAGCATGTAGACCCAATAGCTCATCGTCGATCCTCGCCTCGGTCGCTCGTCCTTCGAGACGCCAGCTACGCTGGCTCTCAGGACGAGCGGAGAAAAACAGCAACCGTTCGTCCTGAGGGGCGATCGAAGATCGCGTCTCGAAGGGCGAGCTGTTGTTTTCAGGCTCCATCACACTCACTCCGCCATGCGGCCGGGGTTGAGGATGTTCAGCGGGTCGAAGCTGGACTTGATGCGCCGGCCAAGCGCGACCTCGGCCGGCGGCTCGGGCTGGAAGACGGGCACGGCGGCGCGCATGGAGGCCGGCGCGCGCATGAGCGTCGCGTGGCCGCCATCGCCCCGCGCGCGCACCGCCGCGCGCACGGTATCGGCGGCGGCGCCGGCATGGGGCGGCAACGAAAGCCAGACCAGGCCACCGGCCCAATCGAAAAAATATTCGGCGGCGAGCGCGGGCGCGATTGCCGCCACCACCGCCGGCGCGGCCAGGGGCGGCACGCCAAGCCGCCAGAGGACGCGGTCGCCGGCGGCGGCGAAAAAAGCCACGTCGCGCAGCTCGCGCCAGAATTGGCGCGAATGGACGCTGTGCAATTCCTCCATGGCCAAAGGCGCGAACATTTCCTTCAACGCCTGGCAGCGATAGCTCACCGAAGCCGCCGTGCCCTCGACACGCACCGCCGTGACCGCGGCCCCGGCGCCGGAGACGTAGGCGACAGCGGACCGGCGGGCGATGTTCGCCGGCAAATGCGCCAGACCGCTGGTGTCATGGGGCGAGCCGGCGGCGCGGGCCAGCGCGGCGACGGCGGCGGCATCGTCCTGGCCAAACAGAAGAACCGTGCGCGTCTTCTCGCCGCTGGGCATGACCTTGACGGTGATTTCGGTCAAC